>NZ_JAXEWM010000256.1:0-2388 GCF_034113885.1 Intestinibacter sp. | reverse complement strand
TTACTCTTCATAGTTGGTATAGCAAGGAAAATTGCAACAACAACTGCAGATAATAATTTCAATAAGTCTGTATCTATACCCATCCATATTACTACTTGTAATACTATGTAATATATAATAGCACCTAAAGCAACTGATAATACTTTAAATCCAAAATTTGTAGATATTTTACCAAATATTGCTTCACCAATTATAACAGCCGCCAAACCAATTACGATAGCTCCACGCCCCATATTTATATCGGCAAATCCTTGATATTGTGAAAGCAAAGCCCCAGAAAATGCAACTAAAGCATTTGATATCATAAGCCCTATAACACTACTTAAAGAAGTATTTATCCCCTGTGCACGAGCCATACAATCATTACATCCAGTCGCACGAATAGCTGCTCCTAATTCTGTTCCGAAGAACCAATATAATATACCTATTAAAATTACAATTATAAGTGCTACAATAAATAAAGTATTTTGTAAAAGCGGAACTCCCTTAATATAGCGTAGAGATACAAGTAAATCAAATTGATCTACGTTGATAGCTTGATTTGCTTTTCCCATTATTTTTAAATTAATTGAAAATAGTCCTAATTGTGTTAAAATCCCCGCTAAAATAGCTGGTATACCCATAAACGTATAAAGTATACCTGTCACCATACCAGCAAGTAAACCTGCGATAAACGCCCACAAAAGTGACACCCATACATTATGACCTGATTGCATCATCATAATACATACAGCACCACCTGTACATAATGTTCCGTCAACTGTTAAATCTGCAATATCTAAAACTCGAAAAGTAATATAAACCCCTATAGCCATGATACCCCATATTAACCCCTGGGCAAGTGCTCCTGGCATCGCTGTTGTTAAACTCATAATATTCATATTTTTTAACCTACCAATCTTTAAATGTATTATAAATTACTTAATATTAAATAATTTTTAAACTGTAAAAACAGCAAGTTGAAACTCCCCTTGCTGTTTTTATTATATTAATTATTTTTCAATAGCTTCATAATTATATAGAATTTCTATTTTTCAATAGCTACATAATCATCTGGAATTTCTATTCCAAGGTCTTTACATATTTCTTTATTGTATTTCTTAGTAAATTCAGGAGCATATTCTATTTTCATTTCTTCTATTTTAGATTCTCCTGTTAATACTTTTGCAGCCATCTTTCCAGTAGCCACACCTAAATCATAATAGCTTATAGATAAAGTAGCTACACCACAGCCTTTACAAACACCTTCTTCACCAGCTATTACAGGAATTTTTGCTGGACGGCATATATTGTCTATTATGCTTGCATTTGATGCTACTGTATTATCTGTTGGTACATAGATTACATCAGATTCATCTGCTGCTGTTTTGGCTACAGAGCTTAAATCATTTGAATCAGAGAATCCATATAATTTACATGTATATCCTAAATTTTCAAGTTCTTTCTTTACTGTGTCTACTTGATATTGAGAGTTTGCTTCTGCTGTACAGTAAACAAGACCTACATTTTTCTTATCTGGGAATAATTCCTTTAACATAGCTGCTTGTTGATCAAGTGGAGCAAGGTCAGATGTCCCTGAAATATTGCTTCCTACTAATCCATCGAAATCTTTGATTCCTAATGCAACACCGTATTCAGTTACAGATGTACCAAGTATTGGTATTTCATTTGTTCCAGCTTGAGCTGCTTGAAGTGCTGGTGTAGCATTTGCTAAAATTAAGTCTACATTATTAGAAACAAATCCATTGATAATTGTAGAACATGTAGCAGAATCTCCTTGTGCATTTTGTTCATCGAATGTAACTGCATCTTCTCCTAATTCTTTAGTTAATTCATCTTTGAACCCTTGTGTAGCTGCATCAAGTGCTTCGTGTTGAACAAGCTGACAAATACCTACGTTGTATGTTTTGTCATCGCCATTTGATGAATTACCACATGCAACAAGTCCTAAAGACATGACTGCTGTAAGTATAATTGCTAGAAATTTTTTCATTCTATACTTCCCCCTGTGTTTAAATTATATATATAAAAATTATATATCGTTATATAAAAATTATATATTATTTAACATTTTAAAGTCAACAAATATTGCCATTTATTTCGAAATTTTCTAATTTTTCGATATAAATAATCGAATTCGATTAATTTATTTAAATTGAGTTTCGGATAAATATCTCTCACAGTGAATTTCTTACTTAATATCATCTAAAAGTCTAGAATCAGCTTCTATTATGACACTATTTTCAATTTCAGCCTTTTCTAGATTGTTTTTTACTAAATTAGATTATTCTGTATTAAAAAATTCTTTAGCTATTTCTATCTTAGTGTTGTCCTAATTACCTACAAATTTGGTTAATGCATATATGTATTTTAACAAGTGAGTTTTTC
>NZ_JAXEWM010000255.1:0-12007 GCF_034113885.1 Intestinibacter sp. | reverse complement strand
ATACCTATTGCTATTACTGTAACTATTGCGAATAATAATCCATAAGCTTTTGCAAATCCTGTTTCACCAAATCCTTTTTCGATGTAGTATGCAGGACCTCCACGATATTGTCCATCGTGTTCTTCTTTATAAAGCTGACCTAAAGTAGATTCTGCAAATGCTGAACCAGCTCCAAGGAAAGCGATTGCCCACATCCAGAATAAAGCCCCTGGACCACCCCAAGCTATTGCTGTTGCAACACCGGCGATGTTACCAGTACCTATACGACCTGCTAATGCTGTACAGAAACCTTGGAAAGAAGATATACCTTCATCAGATTTTTCACCACTAAGAAGTAATTTGATCATAGTTTTTAGGTTTCTTATTTGAGAGAATTTAGTTCTTAGAGAGAAATAAACCCCTGATAATAAGCATAAATAAACTAACCAGTTACTCCACACGACATTATTGACCGCGTTTACTATATTTTCCATAAAACCCCTCCTAAAAATTAAAATAAATAATATACCTAAGAGATTTTTTTTGATTAACATGTGCAATACATATAATTTTTTTTAAATCTCTTAATAAGATTATACTACATTTTTTACCATTTTTCTAACTTTTCTTACTCTTTTATCTATTTTAGTGAAACGTTTTCCTAAAAAACCTTTATATTTCAATACTTTGAGGGCGAAAAAAAATTTCCTTAATACCATAAGGAAATTACTAAAAAAGCTTTTTTTTGTAATCCAATTCACAAAAAACAATTAAGAATTTTATGAATTGATTGAATTTTCATTTATTTTATAGAATTATAGTTATTATATTATTGCTACCTTCATTTATAATCTTTTGTAGAGTTTTCTGTATTTTAAATCTTATTTCTTCTGGCATAGTATATAATTTACTCTGTAATTGTTCTTTAACTAGATCATTTAATGACTTACCAAACATATTTGACTCCCATATTTCACTAGGATTTTGTTCAAATTCGTTTAAAAGATATTTAACCATTTCCTCTCCCTGATTTTGGTTGCCCACTATTGGAGAAACTTCTGTCGAAATATCTGCTTTTATGATGTGAAGAGATGGAGCATTTGCTTTTAATTTAACACCATATTGCTTTCCTTGCTTTATAATTTCCGGCTCTTCTAAGCTCAATTCACTTAATGATGGCGCTACTACTCCATATCCGAAATTTTTAGCATCGTTTAGGGCAACTTCTATTTTGTCGTACTCTTGCTTTATTTTAGACAAACTTGTAACTAAATTTAACAGCTGACAATCCTCTTCAATTTTAAATCCACTTTTTTCTTCTAAAACATTGTAGAATAATTCTTGCTTTGTTCCAAGCTCAATATTGATTATCCCTTCACCTAGCTCTACGCTATCTACTGTAACACCTTTTAAAAATTCCAGTTCTTCAAATCCCTTTACTATTTTATCTATGTCTCTAATTTTTTCTAAATTTACTATGCATTGCTTTAATGTAGATATAATACTTTGTTTCACCCAGTGATCTTTTTCTAAACCTTCTACCCATTTTGAAATATTTATTCTTATCTCATTTAGAGGAAAATCGTATAAAACTGTCTCTAATATATTCTCTATATCAGATTCCTCCATTTGCTCCACATTTACCGGCAATATAGGTACTTCGTATTTTTCTTCTAATTCTTTTCTCAAGACTTGTGTTTTTTCTTCCTTTGGAGTTAGGCTATTTAAAACTACTACAAATGGTTTTTTTATTGTCTTTAGCTCGTTTATTACTCTCTCTTCAGCCTCTATATAATTACCTCTTTCTATTCCTGTTACAGATCCATCAGTTATTACAACCACCCCTATTGTCGAATGATCTCTTATTACTTTTTTTGTTCCTATTTCTGCCGCCTCTTCAAATGTCATGGCGTCCTTTGACCATGGTGTAGATACTAATCTTTGTTTACCATTTTCCTCGTGACCTAATGCCCCTTCAACTATGTATCCCACACAATCAACCATTCTAACTTTTAGGGATACAGAATCTCTGAGCTTTATTATTATACCGTCTGCTGGCACAAACTTTGGCTCTACAGTCATAATGGTTTTACCTGAACCACTTTGAGGTATTTCGTCTCTTGTTCTCTCTCTTTTGAAGTCATTTTCTATATTAGGTAAAACTAGTGTTTCCATAAATTTTCTTATAAATGTTGATTTTCCGGTTCTGACAGGTCCAACGACGCCTATATATATATCGCCTTGAGTCCTCTTGGCTATATCCTCATAAATATTCATAGTTATTCCCTCCTGTATACATTTCTTATTAAAGTATATTGAGAGATTTTGAATTTTATAACAAAAATATTAATAGCTATAAATTAACGATCTCAAAAAAGGTCGTATAAATTTCAACTTCTAATTAAAATCTATACGACCTTTTTATATAAATTAATTATGTACGAAACCGTGATTAACTACTTCTTCCATTTCATTTTTCTTATTTCTAGTCATAAGAGTTTTTACAGCTTCCTTTGGATCCACACCTTGGTACAATACTGAATAAATAGCATTAGTAATAGGCATATCGATATTTAATTCTTTACTGACTTTATATGCAACCTCTGTAGCAACAATACCCTCTACAACCATTTGTACTTCATCTAGAGTTTCTTCCAAGCTTTTACCTTGTCCCATAAGTATACCAGCTCTTCTATTTCTACTGTGCATACTAGTACAAGTAACGATTAAATCACCTATCCCAGATAAGCCCGTAAATGTTGTAACATTAGCTCCCATAGCAACTCCTAATCTTCCTATTTCTGTAATTCCTCTAGTCATCAAAGCTGCCTTTGTATTATCACCATATCCTAAACCATCACACATACCTGCTCCAAAGGCTATTATATTTTTTAGAGCTCCACCTAATTCGACACCTATTATATCTGGATTAGTATATACTCTAAGCGTAGGATTCATAAATGCCTCCTGTACAATTTCAGCTACTTTCAAGTTTTGTGATGCTGCAACTATTGTAGTCGGCATATATCTAGAAACCTCTTCTGCATGAGATGGTCCAGATAAAGTTACATATTCGTTATTTGGTAGCTCCTCTTTGACTACTTGAGATAATCTAAGTCCTGTTCCTTTTTCAAGTCCCTTCGCAACATCGACTATTATTTGTTCTTTTTTGATAAAAGGCTTTATCTGTCTGCTGACACTTCTCACAGCTTGAGATGGAACTGCCAATACTACTATTTTACTATCTTTTATTACACTCTCTAAATCTGTAGATATTTTTATCCCATCTGGAAAAACCACACCTGGTAAAAATTTAGAATTTTCCCTTGTCGTATTTATTTCCTCTGCTTGTTTTTGATTTCTAGTCCACATATCTACCTTATATCCATTTTTGCGAAGAGCCAGTGCAAGAGCACTTCCCCAGCTTCCTGTACCTACTACACACATTTTATCCATAACGACACCACCTAATATAAATTATTATTTTTTTTGACCAATTTTTCTTTCAGTTCCATTTAATAGACGTTTTATATTTGCTCTATGAGTGTAAACTACAGATGCTGACAAAAATAAAGTAACTACTATTCCCTTTGGATTGTGAACAAAAAACATCAATATTGGAGACATGCAAATACCTAAAACAGAACCTAAAGAGACGTACTTAGTAACTGCTACTATTACTATAAAAACAGCTAGACAGATAAGAGCTAAAACTGGATTTATTCCCAACATAGCTCCTAAAGAAGTTGCAACTCCTTTTCCACCTTTAAAGCCTAAAAATGCTGGCCAATTATGTCCCATTACGACAAATACAACTGCCACATAAGCACATGTCAATTCATCAGTATTAGTGTAATGAGCCAATATTCTAGCAAATCCTACTGCTATTAATCCTTTTAAAACATCTCCTCCAAAAGTCATTGCGCCTGCCTTCTTACCCATAGTTCTGAGAACATTTGTAGAACCTGCATTTCCAGAACCTTGAGTTCTTATATCCACTCCTGCAAGCTTTTTACCAATAATATATGATGTTGATATATTACCTAAAAGATAGGCAACTACTATTATAATTAAATAAACTAACATATCTGGCCCCCTACATATATATTATTTTCTTCTTTGTTTTTCTCTATATTCAAATTGTATTGAAGTCCCTTCAAATCCAAAATTTTCTCTTATTTTATTTTCAAGATATCTTTGATAAGAGAAGTGAGTAAGCTTTTTGTCGTTTATAAATAATGTAAACTTAGGTGGTTTAGTTCCAGTTTGTGAACCGTAGTAAATCTTAAGTCTCTTACCTTTATCTGATGGTGGTTGATTAAGCATAACTGCCTCACCTATAACATCATTTAATGCAGATGTAGTAACGCGTTTTGCATGTTCGTTAGCTACAGTATTTACAGTTTCTAGTACCTTGTCCATTCTCTTGTTAGTAAGCGCTGAAACGAATAAAATAGGCGCGTACATCATGAATGGGAATTTTTCTCTTATATCTTTTGTATAATTACCTAATGTTTTGTTGTCTTTTTGTACTAAATCCCATTTATTTATTACGAATATACATCCTTTACCTTCATCATGAGCTATACCTGCAACCTTAGTATCTTGCTCTGTGACACCTTCTGTCGCATCTATAACTATTAAAACCACGTCAGCTCTTTCAACTGCACTCATAGCTCTAATTACACTGAATTTCTCAACTCTTTCGTATACCTTGCTTTTTCTTCTTATACCTGCTGTATCTATTAGTAGATATTGTTGTCCATCCTTTTCAAAATATGTATCTATAGCATCTCTTGTAGTACCGGCAATTGGACTTACTATAACTCTATTTTCACCTAAAAGATTATTTAATATTGAACTCTTACCTGCATTTGGCTTACCAGTTATTGCTACTCTAATTATATCTTCGTCGTACTCAGTGTTTAATCCTTTAGGGAATTGTTCTACAACCTCATCTAGTAAATCCCCAAGACCCATACTATTTGCACTTGATATTGGGTATGGATTACCTAAGCCTAGCTCGTAGAAATCGTATATATTGTCCATTTGTTTTACACTGTCGATTTTATTTACAGCTAGTAAAACTGGTTTATTTGTCTTTCTAAGTATTTGTGCTACTTCTTTATCCGCCGCAGTAAGACCTGCCTTACCATCTACGACAAAAATTATAATATGCGCCATATCTACAGCTAGCATAGCTTGATTTCTCATTTGAGATACTATTATATCTCCATTGTCCTTTTCTATACCACCAGTATCTATTAGAGTAAAATATTTGTTTAGCCATTCTACCTCTGCAAATATTCTATCTCTTGTAACTCCCGGTGTATCTTCTACTATTGATATTCTTTTTCCTGCTAATTTATTAAACAGCGTCGATTTTCCTACATTCGGTCTACCAACTACTGCTACAATTGGTCTATTATCGCTCATTTTATTCTCCCTTCTAGTTTATTATTTTATCTACAAATATTTTTCCTTCGTTTTCACAAGGTATGACTTTTACATTTAATTTTTGTTCAAGCTGTTCTAATGTTATATCGTCTAAAAATACTTCTTCATCGCCCTTTAGCATAGATCTAGTTATATAAAGCGCTTCTCCTAAATCCTCGCCATCTAACTGTTTTATAATGTCTGTTGCTGTTATAAGCCCTGATACCGTAATAGTATGTCCGAAATAATCGTTTACTATTTTATAGACGTTTATCTTTATATTTTTAAATTTTTTCATTATTTTATCTGCCATATCGCATATAAATTCATAGGCCGAGCTTCCTGTAGCTATTGAAACGATTTTTTCGATATCGTCATTTTCTTCTAAAGTATCTAAATATCTGACGATTTCTGTACCTTGCTTACAAATCATACCTACACCGTCTTCAAATTGTAAAAATCCTTCATATTCATCATAATTTAATAGCGGTCTTTTTGCAATTATATAAAATTCATCTGATAAAAACGCAAATCTAGTATTTAATTCTTTTAAATACTTATCTTGTAATCGATGTACCTGATCTATAGTTTGATTTGCTGTTTCATAATTAAATATATCTAGTTTTGCTAAATTTTCTCTGTATCTTGTAACGCCTACAGGAACTATCGCAACACTGTTTACATATGGATATAAACTAGATAAATCGACTAAAGTTCTATCTAATTCCTCTTTATCATTATATCTAGGACATAAAACTATCTGACAGTTCATTTCAATCTGTGCATCTGCTAGCCTTTTCATAGTTTCTAGTAATTTTCCAGCATGCTTATTGTTTATCATCTTTGCTCTAAGCTCTGGATTTGTAGTATGCACTGAAATATTTATCGGACTTATTCTATATTTTATTATATTTTGTATATCTTCTTCACTCATATTTGTCAAAGTTATGAAATTTCCTTGTAAAAAAGAAAGTCTTGAATCGTCGTCTTTGAAATAAAGGGTTTTTCTCATTCCCTTTGGAAGTTGGTCTATAAAGCAAAATATACATTTATTTCTGCAGCTTTTTGCCTTATCTATTATAGGGTTTACAAACTCTATACCTAACTCTTCATCAAAATCCTTTTCTATTTCATATATATAGACTTCTCCATCTCTTTTTTGTATTTCTAACTCTATATATTCGTCGCTTATTAAAAATTTATACTCTATAATATCGTGAACTTTTTGATCATTTACAGCTATTAATAAATCTCCTACTTCTATTCCGATTTCCTCGGCAATGGAGTCTTTATAAACCTTACTTATTATGTTATTGCTATTTTTTACATTCACTTCCATAAACTTTCACCCTTTTCTTAAAATACATCACTTTATCATATCGTATAATTTTAAGTTAGTCAAATACTTAAATTTCTATACATAAAATTTAATGTTTTACGACTATTAAAGTCTCCTTTCCTATTTGATGTACTACTCCATCTACGCATTTTGCCATAAGCATCGCCTTCTCCTGCATGTCATCGTCGTCACTCGCATAAAACACAGGACATCCTCCTGTAAAGCTCATATTTCTATCTGTAGTTATTACCGCCAATGTAAAATCGTTTATAGATATATTTGACATATTATAGACCTTCCTTTCCTCCTATTATATAATTTTTTAATGCTAAATTTTTACCTTTAGCACTTGAAATTATTGGACATGATTTTATTACGTTTATAATAGCTTGCTCATCTTTTTCTATCGGTAAGTAAGCTATTACAAGACTTTCATTTTTAGGGTTTCTCCTAGGCAAAGGAGTAAAAACAGGTTCGTTTTTTTGTCTGTAAATACCCAATCTACTGTATAGGTTATAAGCTATTGTCTGTCTTTGACCTGGATTTTGTATTATAGAAGCGTTGATATAGCTTTTATCTTTGGGGATTATCTCTATTCCGACACCGTATTTTAAAAACCTATCCCTGTCCTTTTTTAATCCAACATTTGTTATTCCACTCAGATCACCTACTTTTAGGATGCTTTCATTTTCAAATCCTATATCTACAATTTTTACATCTGCTATATCTCCAATAGAATCTCTTCTCATAACCCTTTTTAAAATAAATGCCAGTGCAATCCCAACTACAGTACTAATTATCAATCCGATATTTTGAGATATATTGAATTCTGAAGTAATCAAATAATAAAATCCAACTGTCGCAAACGAGGTTATTATACACATATAATTTCTGACCTCGTATGTTTTAGCTATTTCTTCTATAAATGCATTACCCCTCTTTACTAGTTGCTTTTTTTCTAATTCACTTAAAGTGTCTCTTCTATTTTCTCTAACTTGTCTAAACTGCTCTCCCGCTAGAGATAAAAATGTAATCGATGTATAAGACCTCTCAATCAACGCTGGAACTAGCAAAGCTCCCAATGAGGACGCTACAAAAGCCAATACAAGCTGTGAAATCAAAACATTAGGCTGTGTCGGGTATTGTTTTTGATCTAGATTTAGCATAATCAATCTAGTTATTATTCCTATTATTATTCCTATAAAAAAAACTTTGTCCATTTTTCACCTCTCAAATTTTATCAAGCTTTACTGCTTTATTAAATTTTTATAATCGCTCTGTTTTCCTTTCGATACTTCTAATATAGGAGTGCTCGCTGCAACTTTTTTTATAAGCTCCATATCATTTAAAATCGGCATGAATACAATCAATACACTTTTTGTTTTTAAATCTACTTTAGATGTTGAGACTATATCGTGTTCATCTACATCCTTATCTACACCAGTATGAATAAATATATTATGTATAATTGCATCTCTCTGTCCTAAATCGTTTACAACGCCAAAATCCTTTCTGTCCTTTGGAACTACTTCGATTGCAATTCCATTTTTTAAAAATTTATCTCTAGTCGATTTAAGTCCTATATTTGTTATCACAACATCATTGACCTTCATTATAGGTCCCTCGAAATAAATTCGAGCTTCTTTTATATCGGCGATATCGCCTATACTATTTCTTCTGAGTACCTTTCTAAATATCAGCCCCACTATCAAAGCGGCTAAAACTGCAGCTCCTGTACAAATCCATATACTAGCATCAAATCTCTTCGAAACCAATATATAAGTTGTAGATGCAAATAAAGCCGAAAATAAACTGACATAACTCCTAACCTCATAAGTAGAAGATATTTCTTCTATATATGCTACACCTTTTGGAACTAATTCATCATCATCGATATTATTCAAGGTAATCTTTTCCTGCTGAGATAAGCCTTGAAACTGTTGAATTCCTACTGCTAAAAATGTAAGAGCTGCAAACTCCTTATCCATAAGCGCTGGAAATGCAATAGCTCCTAATGAAGAAGTAAGCCCAGCCATTATAATCTGCTCTATATAATCTTGTGGTCTCATAGGATACTGTTTATCGTCTATTCTAAGTACTAAAAACCTACACAAAGTCCCTAATAATACCGCTACTATAAATGAATGTCTAAACAAAGCTTCATTTAATACACTCTCGGTCATCTTAAACTCTCCTTTACAAAATTCTATTTAAAATTATTTTGCGCAAAAGAAAAAATCTTATGTAAAATTTCTATATATCATAGATTTATTTACATAAGATTTTCGATTTGTATTTATTATTTTGTTTCCATAGGGATTGTAACTATAAAATTACTTCCAATTCCTAAAATACTCTCAACTGTAATATTGCCGCCTAGTGATTTTACCATATGCTTTGTAATGGCAAGACCAAGGCCTGTTCCTCCAATATCTCTACTTCTGGCTTTATCGACTCTGTAAAATCTCTCAAATATTCTATCTAGAGATTCCTTTGGTATTCCTATTCCATTGTCTTTAAATTCTATTACTATATTTTGATTTTTTCTATCGTAATGCTGTCTTACTTCAATTCTTCCATTTTCAGGTGTATATTTTATACCATTATCGACTAAATTTAAAAATATTTGTTTTACATTATCTCTAAATCCTAAAATATGTACATCCTGATCTTCAAAATCGTGATCGACAGTTATATTTTTAGATGAAGCTATATACTCTGTTATCTCGTATACTTCTTTAAACACGTCAAATAGCTTTACATCCTCATAAGATAAATCCTGACCGTTTTCAATTGAAGAAAGCAGTAATATATCTTCAATTAGACCTTTTAATCTATTTGATTCCTTTTCAATTATATCTAAAAAATGATTTCTAGTATTTTTGTCTATATCATCGTTAATCTTTAAAGTCTCTACAAATCCTGTAATAGAAGTCAGCGGTGTCTTCAATTCGTGGCTTACATTTGCCACAAAATCCCTTCTCATATTTTCCAATTTAACAATTTCTGTTATATCCTCAATATTTATAATAGATCCTATTATTGCATGTTTTGAATCTTGGAGGTAAACAGGGTCGATTTTTATTCTATAAACTATATTATTTTTTAAATTTAACTCAATTACTTCATTTTGGGTACTTCCTACGTATTTTTGAAATACCTCTAATATATTTTTATCTTTTACAACATTTTTAAAATTCAAGCCTTCTAAATTAATTTCTGTATCGCTTTTTAACATTTCTTTAGCTATATCATTTATAAGAAGAATTTTTCCCTTTATATCAATCGCCAAAATCCCATGAGATATACTCTTTACTATTGACGTCAATTGAAGGTGCTTGTATTCAACCTCTTCAATTGTGCTATCCATTATCTGAATCATATAATTGAAATTTTTAGATAGCTCTCCTAATTCACCTTTTACATATGTATTTAATCTCGTATGAAATTCCTTATTACTTACTTTTTTAGAAACCATTGTAAATTCCTTTAAGTACCTGCGCAGAGTCACTGTATATCTTACAAGCAAAATAGCTAAGGCCGTTGTAATAAGCAACACAAAGAAATATGCTTCATTTAACTGATACAAATTTGAATCCATAAATATTACCTCAACTTTTATAATTAAATTATCAGTATAAAAATTTAATTAATTTTATATCCAATCCCTCTAATAGTTTCTATGTATTTTTCTCCATCGTTTTCGATTTTTTTTCTTAAATATCTAATATGAACATCTACCGTTCTTGTCTCTCCAAAATACTCATATCCCCATACTTTATCCAATAAAAAATTTCTAGATAGAACCTTTCCTCTATTTTGAAGTAACAATTTAAGTAAATCAAATTCCTTAATTGTCAAATCTATCTTTTGATCCTTTTTAGTAACCTCATGCTTTATCAAGTCCATCTTTAAATCGTTTACACTCAATACATCCTCTACCTTATTTGCAGTTATATTATATCTTCTAAGTACAGAGTTTATTCTAGCCAGTAATTCCTTTATTCCAAATGGTTTTGTTATATAATCATCTGCACCTTCTTCTAGACCCTTTACCTTATCTCTTTCCATATTCTTTGCTGTCAACATAATAACAGGTGTCTCATTTAATTCTTGATCATTTCTTATCTTTTTTAGTACTTCCATTCCACTTATATTAGGTAACATCCAATCTAAAAGTATTAAATTAGGTTTAAATTCTTTTGCCTTGTGATATCCCTCAAAGCCATCCTGTGAATAATCAACCTTGTATCCATTTACTTCTAAATTGAACTTCAAAAGCTCTACTATATGCATTTCGTCATCTATAACTAATATTTTTTCCTTCATAATATTACCCCCTTATTTTATTTCAATGAAGGTTCCTATTCTCTTTTCTGTCTTATCGTGTTTTCTATAGGAAAAGAATTTATCACAGTTACAACTAGTGCAAATATTCATATTTAATATATTCGACTCCAATACTCCAAATTCTTTCAATATATATGTATTAATTTTCCATAAATCAAGATAATACTTTTCACCTTTTATTTTATATATTTTTTCGTCGCTATTTGTAACGAGTTTGTTAAATTTTTCAACTAAATCACGAGAAACCTCATAGCAACAGCTTCCTATAGAAGGTCCTATAATTGCAATTACATCTTCGGGATTTGTATTGTAATTATCATTCATAGCTTTTAGAGTCTTTTCACATATTTTAGCATATGTTCCCCTCCAGCCAGCATGTGCAAGCCCTACAGCCTTATTTTTTGTATCGACTAAAACAACAGGTACACAGTCAGCTGTTAAAATTAAAAGAGGTACATTTTTTTCATTTGTTATAATAGCATCTCCATCGATTATTTGCCCGATATTATTTCTATCGACTTTATTTACTATATCAGAGTGAATTTGTTTGTTTTTGCTTAAGTTTTTTAAAGTAAATATATCTTTAAATGTCTTTTCTATATCATCTCTATTCTTTGCATCTATATTACTAGTTGTAATGGCTATTTTAACAAAATCTAATTCCTCCATACTAATTTCTAAATAATCATTTCTATCTATTACAGCTTGTGTCATATTAATCACCTTTCTCCATCAAAATATTTTTTAGTTCGCTTACAAAAGTATTTATGTCTTTAAATTGTCTATATACAGATGCAAATCTAACATATGATACCTCATCTATATCCTTTAATTTGTCCATAACCATCTCGCCGATTTTGTTAGTGCTTATCTCTGTTATATAATTTTTATTTATTTCATTTT
>NZ_JAXEWM010000254.1:0-3747 GCF_034113885.1 Intestinibacter sp. | reverse complement strand
GAGGGACAGAAATGCAGAGGGGGCAAAAACTGCGATGAGTCTTCATATTATACATACTATTGATAGCTTTGGATTGAAGGATATACTAGATAAATAGGAATTAGACTGTAGTAATTTATAAATATAGAGTTTTTCCTGCATATAAAATATAATAAAGTAAATAATAAAAGAATATTAAAAATAAAGGAAAAATATATCTTTAAAGGCGAATAAAGTATATAATATATTTATTTGAATGTGGAAGATAGATAAATATTTTAAATATGATAAAGGGAGGCTCTTTTATGACACCAGAAATAAGAGAAAAGTTACTAGGTCTAATAAATGACAAAGCATACAATCCTCTAAAAAAAGAAGAATTGGCGTTGATATTTGATATACATTCTTGTGAAAAGCCGATGTTTGACAATTTTTTAGAAGAATTACAAAATGATGGATATATAGTTATAACAAAAAAAGGAAGAGTTATGGCACCTAGTGCTATGGGATATTTCGTAGGAAAATTCGTATCTCATAGAAGAGGATTTGGGTTTGTCGAATCAGATGAAGAATTTGTACAAGATTTATTTATAAATCCAGAAGATATAAATGGAGCTTTGAATGGCGATAGAGTCATGGCCGAAATAACAAAACCTGCTACAGAAGGAAGAAGAGCAGAGGGCGCTATAGTAAAGGTAATAAAAAGAGAAACTGATACTATAATAGGTCTTTTCCAATCTAACAAGAACTTTGGGTTTGTCGTTCCAGATGACAAGAAATTCAACCAAGACATTTATATTCCAAACAAGTTTTTCTCTGGAGCAAAGGACAACGACAAGGTAGTCTGTAAGATAACTATGTGGCCAATAGAAGGCAGAAAACCAGAAGGTAAAATAATCGAAGTAATAGGTCAAAAAGGAGAACGTGGAGTAGAGATAGATTCTATAATAAGAGCTCACGGTCTTCCTGAGGAATTCCCACAAAAGGTAATAGACGAAGCTGAACGTGTGAGCATTCCAATACTAGAAGAAGAGATAGCTAGAAGACTTGATTTGAGAGAATTAAAGACATTTACAATAGATGGCGATGATGCAAAAGACTTAGACGACGCCGTATCAATAGAAGTATTGCCAAGTGGAAACTACAAATTAGGAGTACATATTGCAGATGTATCTCATTACGTAAGAGAACACTCTAAGCTAGACAAAGAGGCGATAAAGAGAGCGACATCAGTTTATCTAGTGGATAAAGTAATACCAATGCTTCCAAAGCAGCTATCAAATGGAGTTTGTAGTTTAAATCCTTTTGAAGATAAATTAACTCTATCAGTATTTATGGAGATAAATGCAGATGGTAAGGTTATAAAATACGATATAGCAGAATCTGTGATAAATTCAAAGGCTAGAATGACTTATACAGAGGTCTCTGATATCTTAGAAAAAGACGACGAAAAGCTAAAAAATACTTTCGCAAGCTTAGTAGACGACTTCAAGCATGCAGAAGAACTAGCTAAGATTCTTATGAAAAGAAGAGCTAGAAGAGGCTCAATCGACTTTGATTTCCCTGAATCAAAAATAATATTAAATTCAGAAGGAAAAGTAGTAGATATCAAATCATACGAGAGAAGAATATCTAATAAAATGATAGAAGAGTTTATGCTTGTAACTAATGAAACAGTAGCTGAACATTTCTTCTGGCTAGCGGTGCCATTTGTCTATAGAATACATGAGATACCTGCAGCAGAAAAGATGGAAACTTTAAATAAATTCATAGCGACTTTTGGATATTCATTTAAAGGAGATTTAGAGGAAATACATCCTAAGGAAATACAAAGAGTATTAGGATTAATAAAAGGAAAACCAGAGGAACAAGCAATCAGCACAATCATGCTTAGAAGTATGAGACAGGCTAGATATGCTCCTCACTGTGTAGGACACTTTGGTTTAGCGGCACAGTATTACTGCCACTTTACATCACCGATAAGAAGATATCCAGATTTACAAATACACAGAATAATAAAAGAACAGTTAAACGGAAAGCTTACAGAAAAGAGAAGTGAACAGCTTGCAAATATAGTAGAGTACGCATCTAACCAATCTTCAGAGAGAGAAAGAGAAGCTGATTTAGCTGAAAGAGATGTACACGATTACTACAAAGCAGTCTATATGGAGGAGCGAATCGGTAAAGAGTACGATGGAATAGTTTCTAGCGTGACTTCATTTGGAATGTTTGTAGAGCTTGAAAATACTGTAGAAGGTCTAGTAAGAATGGTCGATATGAATGACGATTTCTACAATTATAATGAAGACACTTATTCATTAATTGGAGAGAGAACTAAAAACGTATATAGAATAGGTGATCAAGTCAGAATCAAGGTCAGCAAGGTAAATGTAGATTTTAGAGAAATAGACTTTGAGCTTGTAAATCAAAAAGATGCTCAAGAGTAGGTAAAATATTAAAAATAGTTGATAAAATTTTCTGAAAGGGATATTATAAAAATGTAATTGTTAATATTTACATTTATAATATTCCTTTATTTTTTGATTTATTTTTAGGTAAATATATAAATGCATTGAATGGAGGAATGAGAATGGGAGATCCGATAGAATATAGTTATGAAGACTTTCCAGAATCTACAACCGTTACGAAGGGTATGAATGTAATTGAATTTGAGGATGAGATTACATCAGTAGTATGTAAAAGATATGTAAATTATGTAGAAAGAGATGGAAAAGGTCTAAAATTACAATTTCTAATGCCTTACTATACTGTAGAGCATATGGAAAAACTGCCATGTGTAGTATTCGTACAAGGTTCAGGTTGGATAAAACAGAAATTATATTTAAACATAGGCAACCTATCAAAAATTGCAGATAAGGGGTACATAGTTGCAATTGTTCAATACAGATCAGCAGAGGACGCGCCTTTCCCAGCACAAGTACAAGATATCAAAACAGCTATCAGGTTTTTAAGAAAACACGCATCAGAGTACAAAATTGATAAGGATAATATATTTTTATGGGGGGACTCATCAGGAGCACATGTATCTTTGATAACTGGAATAACTAGCGGTGTCACAGAGCTAGATACCGATGACTACAGTGAATACTCAGACAAAGTAAATGGAATAGTTGATTTCTACGGACCGACAGATATAACAAGAATGAATGAGGCTCCGACTACAGCTGACTATACTGTTGCAGATAGTCCAGTCGGAATATTAATAGGAAAATTGGACGTTACAAAGCACGGGGACAAGGCGCAAAAGGCAAATGTCCTAAATTACATAACAAAAGGTAGAGATATACCTCCGATAATAATTTTCCACGGTAGCAAGGACAGAATAGTTCCATTTGAACAAAGTGCGATGCTTCATGAAAAATTATTGGCAGAAGGAAAGGAAAGTAGTATTTACAAAGTTATGGGGCAAGACCACTGTGGACCTGGATTTTGGCAAGACGAGGTTATAAATTTGATTGATGAATTTTTTGAAAAACATATGAAAAGAATTTAGGAATATTAAAAATAGTAGGTATTTACAATTAAATAGGTATATATTTTTGGATGAATTATGTATGAAATTTTCTTAGAATGGATAGTTCATCCTTTTGTTTTGCAAAAAAATTATTTTGGAAGTTTGCACGGCTTGACGAAATGAATAATGTGTGGTAAATTATAGTTCAGTTTAAAAATAATGAATTGATATTTACACGTTTAATAGGTATATATGATATAATAATTTATAAGAAATAGAGAAGAAGGTGAGAT
>NZ_JAXEWM010000253.1:0-41824 GCF_034113885.1 Intestinibacter sp. | reverse complement strand
ATCTCATTTGAAGAATTTGGTCAATATATCAATCCTAGATTTTATTGCAACCCACAAAACGTAATTAGAAGAAGAAAAAAATAGTTCACTAATAGAGAAACAATTATTTTTGTTTCTCTTTTTTTATTCGTTATTTTTCGTTATTTATTTAACTTATATACTATATTATCACACAAACTATTAAAAACCGTTTTCCTAAAGTTATTTTTTTAACTTTTTAAAAGTATATTTTTTTAACTTATTTTATTTAATTTTCAGATAAAAACTATTAAAAACAAATACTTTTATTTTATTATATTAATTTTTTTATAATATTGTTTTTTGTATACTAAATAGAGTATTATTATAACATCAATAAACAATTAAATAGTTAATTAATTATTAGTCAATTATTTTTAATAAATTTATTTAGCTAAAGGTATTTTATTAATTTTCAGAATATTTATATTTATCTAAAAGGAGTGATTATTGTGTTAACAACTACTAAAAATTATAACAACGTAAATTCAGCTAAATTTGAAGAAATAGATGCTTTATTAAAAAAATATGTAAGAGTAAAAACTTATCTTAGTATGAAGCCAATATATGGTGAAATATTAGAATCTACAGAATATACGATAACTGTAGTTCCTGAGTATATAGGAGCTTTCGACCATGTAAATTATGATAAATTACAAACGTATTTAATACCTAAAAGCTCAATAATAGATGTTAAAGAAATTGTATAATTACAATATATATGAATAAGATTTCAAGATATTTAGTTTAAAATTATAAATATAACTAAAAAACTAAATGTAACTATATATCCATAATAGTTTCCTATAGAAGAGATTTAATTTGTTTGCTTTCCTTTTGTGTTTTTTTCTCTTCTATATTTTTTACTGTTGGAGATGTAGAAATGCATATAATCAAATCCCAATAAAAAACAAGCAATACGTAAAACTTTACAAATTGCTTGTTTTTTTATTGATTTAATAGTCCATTTCTCCTTCTATAATAAAAGGATTATATGAAGAAAATTTTTTGCAAGAAAAAAGCTACTGTGAGCCAGCACAAACCTGGTCACAGTAGCCTATATAATTAATCATATTAAATTAATCAGCTAAGTTATATACTTTTAATTGATCTTTATCCATATGTTTTTGATTTACTTTAACTAACGCTTTTAATGTATCTAATGAAGTCATAACATCTATAGAGTATTCAGTTGCTAATCTTCTTATCTTGAATCCATCTCTTGTTGCATCGTTACCTTTAGTTGGAGTATTTATAACCATATCAACTTGGTTGTTAGTTATAACATCAAGTAAGTTAGGTCTTGCTTCTCTTATCTTATTAACTACAGTTGCTTCTATACCATTGTTTCTTAAGTATAATGCTGTTCCTTCTGTAGCTAAGAAAGTATATCCTACCTTCTTCATTTCTTTTGCTATTTCTAAGAATTCTTCTTTATCTTGGTCATTTACAGTTGCAAGTACAACACCTGTATCGTTAGTCATCTTTCTACCAGATGCTATGAATCCTTTGTATAAAGCTTCTTCTAATGTTTCACCAACACCTAAAACTTCACCAGTTGATTTCATTTCTGGTCCAAGGCTTACGTCAACTTTAGCAAGTTTTGACATTGAGAATACTGGAACTTTTACAGCTATTAAGTCTGGAGTCTTGTAGATTCCTGTTCCATATCCTAAATCTTTTAATTTAGCGCCTAACATACATTTAGTAGCTAAGTCTACTATTGGCACACCACTGACTTTACTTATATAAGGTACTGTTCTACTTGCTCTAGGGTTAACTTCTATGATGTATAATTCACCTTTGTATTCGATGAATTGGATATTAACCATACCTAAAACATTAAGTTCTAGTGATATTCTCTTAGTGTAGTCTAATATTTTTTCTTTTATTTCATCAGATATATTTTGGCTTGGGTACATTGTTATAGAGTCTCCAGAGTGAACCCCTGCTCTTTCTAAGTGTTCCATAATACCTGGTATTAATATATCTTCTTTATCGCATATTGCATCTACTTCTATTTCTCTACCAACTAGATATTTATCTATAAGTACTGGGTTTTTATGATCTCTTTCAAATGCACTGTCAAGATAAGCTTTTAGCTTAGTTTCGTTGTAAGTTATTTCCATACCTTGACCACCAAGTACGTAAGAAGGTCTAACTAGAACTGGATATCCTATTTCACTAGCATGTTTTATACCTTCTTCAGTAGACCATACAGCTATACCTTTTGGTCTGTTTATGTTTAATTTTTCTAGTAATTCATCGAATTTTTCTCTATCTTCTGCTGCATCTATATCAGCAAAGTCAGTTCCTAATATTGGTATATTCTTTTCGTCTAAGAACTTAGCTAATTTTATAGCTGTTTGTCCACCGAATTGTAAGATTACACCTTCTGGTTTTTCTTTTTCTATTATATTTAAAACTTCTTCTTCTGTTAATGGTTCGAAGTATAATTTGTCAGAAGTATCGAAGTCTGTACTTACTGTTTCTGGGTTGTTGTTTACGATTATAGTTTCTATACCTAATCTTCTTAATGCTTTTATACAGTGAACTGAGCAGTAGTCGAATTCTATACCTTGTCCTATTCTAATTGGTCCAGAACCTAAAACTACGATTTTTCTCTTGTCACTAACTACAACTTCATCGTATTCTTCGTAAGTTGAATAGTAGTATGGAGATAATGCATCGAATTCACCACCGCATGTATCAACCATTTTGTAAGCAGCGTTTATGTTGTATAGAGATCTTAATTCGTATACTTTTTCTGGGCTTATTCCCATTAAGTCAGCTATACCCTTATCAGAGAATCCTTTTTTCTTAAGAGTTCTTAAGTAATCTTTACTTAAGTCTTCTATTTGCATAGTTTTTAATTTTTCTTCTTGTTTAACTATCCAATCAATTCTATATAAGAACCATTTGTCTACACCAGTGATTTTTTCTATCATATCTATGCTGTAGCCTCTTCTTATCATTTCAGCTAAGTCGAATAGTCTTTCGTCATCTGGCATAACAACTCTTTCTTTTAATTCTTCTATAGTTCTTTGTTGAGATGGTTTGTGAATTAAAGAGTATTTTCCTATTTCTAGAGATCTTATACCTTTTAATAAAGCAGCTTCGAAGTTGCTACCTATACTCATTATTTCTCCTGTAGCCATCATCTTTGTACCAAGTCTTCTGTTAGCTTGTTTGAATTTATCAAATGGCCATTTTGGTATTTTTACAACTACATAGTCAAGAGTTGGTTCGAAGCAAGCTTTTGTTTTCTTAGTTACTGCATTTTGTATTTCATCTAATGTATAACCTAAAGCTATTTTAGCTGCAACCTTTGCTATTGGATAACCAGTTGCTTTTGATGCTAATGCTGAAGATCTACTAACTCTTGGGTTTATTTCTATTATTGCATATTCTAATCTGTGAGGATGTAAAGCTATTTGTACGTTACAACCACCTTTTACTTCTATTGCATTGATTATATCAATTGAAGCAGATCTTAATAATTGGTATTCTTTATCACTTAAAGTTTGAGAAGGAGCTACAACTATACTGTCCCCTGTATGTACACCAACTGGGTCTACATTTTCCATGTTACAAACAGTTATACAGTTTCCGTTACCGTCTCTCATTACTTCGTATTCGATTTCTTTCCAACCTTTTATACTTTTTTCTATAAGAACTTGAGTAACTGGGCTAAGTTGTAAACCATGAGTAAGTATTTCTACTAATTCTTCTCTGTTTTCAGCTATACCACCACCAGTTCCTCCTAGTGTGTAAGCAGGTCTTATTATAACTGGGTATCCAATTTTTTCAGCGTATATGATACCATCTTCTAAGTTTGTTACTATATCACTTTCTATTACTGGTTGGTTGATAGATTTCATCATTTCTCTGAATTCGTCTCTATCTTCACCTTTTTTGATTGATTCTATTGAAGTACCTATTACTTTAACTCCATATTTATCTAATATACCAGCATCTGCTAACTCTACTGCTAGGTTAAGAGCTGTTTGTCCACCCATACCTGCAAGTAAGCTGTCTGGTCTTTCTTTTTCTATTACTTTTTCTATTGCTTCTATTGTAAGAGGTTCTATATAGATTTTATGAGCAACCTCTTTATCTGTCATTATTGTAGCTGGGTTTGAGTTTATTAATACAACTTCTACCCCTTCTTCTTTTAATGCTTCACAAGCTTGAGTTCCTGAATAGTCAAATTCTGCAGCTTGTCCGATTATTATTGGTCCTGATCCTAATACTAATGTTTTCTTAATACTATCTATTCTAGGCATAATCTCTTCTCCTTCACAAAATATTTATAACTATTTATTATTTAATACATCTAAGAATTTATCGAATATATATTGGCTGTCTTTTGGTCCTGGGCAAGCCTCTGGATGGTATTGAACACTATATATTGGTAATTCTTTATGTCTCATACCTTCAACTGTTTCGTCGTTTAAGTTTATTTGTGTTACATTCATACATTCTGGTACGTCTGTTACATAATAACCGTGGTTTTGAGCAGTTATAAATACTTTATTTTCTTCAAAATCTTTTACAGGATGGTTTCCACCTCTGTGTCCGAATTTAAGTTTTCCAGTTTTTCCACCAAATACTCTTGCTAAGATTTGATGTCCTAGGCAAATTCCTACTATAGGTTTTTTACCTATCATTTTCTTAACGTTTCCTACTATTTCATCTAAATCATCTGGATCCCCAGGTCCATTAGATAAGAATATTAAATCTGGATCGTCGTTTAATACTTCTTCAGCTGTTGTAGTAGCAGGATATACTGTTACATCACAATTTCTTTGTACAAAGTTATCTATTATATTTTGTTTTACACCGTAGTCCATAACAGCTACTTTAGGTCCATTACCTGGGTAGAATTCTTTTTCTTTTCTTGAAACTGTATAAACAGCGTAAGTATTGTCGAATTTATCTAATTTTGGTTGTATACTTTCTAATGTAGCATTATTATCTAATGTTATTATACCTTTCATTGTTCCTCTATTTCTAAGGATTTTTGTTAAGGCTCTTGTATCTATTCCTTCAAGTCCTATTATTTTATTTTGTTTTAAATAAACATCTAGGCTCATTTCATTTCTAAAGTTGTTAGGTGTGTCACTTTTTTCTCTAACTATAAACCCTTTAACACATACATTTCTTGATTGCACGTCTTCTAAGTTGATTCCATAGTTTCCTATTAATGGGTAAGTCATAGTTACTATTTGTCCATAATAAGAAGGGTCTGTTAAGACTTCTCCATATCCAGTCATTGAAGTATTGAATACTACTTCACCTACTGATTCTTCTAAATAACCAAATGCTTTACCTTTAAAAACAGTACCATCTTCTAATATTAATCTTGCTTTCATACAACTTCCCTCCTAAGCATTTTCTATTTCTTTAACTATATCAATAGCTGATTGTTTTGGATTTTCAGCTTGTGTTATCGGTCTTCCAACTACTATATAATGTGCTCCGTTTTGAATTGCTTGAGCTGGAGTAACGACTCTCTTTTGGTCTCCTATTGCTGCTGATGCTGGTCTGATTCCTGGGCATACAGTTACGAAATCTTTACCACAAGCTTCTACTATTTTATCTACTTCTTTAGCAGAGCATACTACTCCATCTATTCCTGATTTCTTAGCTAATTTTGCTCTCTTTATAGCTAATTCTTCAGTTGTCATATTGCATCCAATATCTTGTAAATCTTCATTACTTAGTGAAGTTAAAACTGTAACCCCAACTATTATTGGTTTTTCAATGTTTAATCTTTCTGCTTCTTGTTTTGCTATTTCTGCGCATTGTCTCATACCTTCAAAGTCTGAAACATGTATTGTCATTAACCAAACATTATCCTTTATAGCTGCTTTTACTGCGCTTTTCATTGTGTTTGGTATATCGTGGAATTTAAGGTCTAAGAATATTTTTTTGCCTTTTTCCTTTAAATATTCCACTGTCTTTCCTTTTGTTGCAACATATTGTTCTAGTCCTACTTTAAATATGTCTACACTATCTTCTAATTGATCGATTAAATCCTTAGCTTTATCAAAGTCGTCTGTGTCAATAGCTACTATTAACTTATCTTTTCCATTTATCATCTTATTCTCTCCTTCTTAATAAAGCCTTACTTTTAAAAAAGCCCTTAGACCGCAGAGGTATAAGGACTTTGTATACATAAATAACTCACTTGTTAACTATGAAGTATCTTTATCAGCCTCTCTGGACTATTTTAAAAGACTTTATTACGTTTTTTTATATATGAAAAAACCTCTAGTAATTAACCAGAGGTAAAAATAATCTCAACAAATAATACTTAAGACATGATGACCTCTCTGTGCCAATATACATTCTTAAATATAATAATTTATCAAATTACTTTATATTCTCTCTGGAATAATTTAAAGTTTTATTTAAATTTTGCATAGCTTATATAGATTATTGCACTTATTTGTTTATATGTCAACCTTTGTTTATTTATGAATTTAAATAAATAATTTTTTAATAAATCTATACATTCTTTTCTATAATACTTATAAAATACGATTTTTTTCGCTTATTTTTTACATCAAATTTTCTATATTCTATATCTATATTATCATACTTACATCCAATCTCAAAATGTTTTAATGCTACTCCCATGCTGATTTTGCTGTACTTTTCTAGCTCTAATCTTTTTTTATGTTCATTTTCAAATAAATCAAATCCATTTTCTCTCGCCTCTAATGTCCAAGGCTGACAGTTATTGATTGATGGCGCAACTCTTAGAGCATTTAACGCATTGAACCATTTTTCGTCATATTTTTTACATATATGCTTCATCTTATGTCTATCATGCACTGCTGAAGCCGATCTAAATAAAGCCTCTCCTTGATCAGGATATCCAAAAGCTATTATAGCCTGAGGGTATTCTATCTCTGACTCATCTTTTCCATCTATTTTATCTAAATTAACAAATTCTTCTATTTCTTCTCTGTTCAACATACATTTTAACCATGTTGTTCCCAAACCTAAGCAAGCCATCTCTAAAGTAACCTCTTGTAGTGCATATCCTATATTTTCTAGATAATCTTCTCCTTTGTTACTAGTTACTAATATATAATGAGGTGCTTTGATATGAATTTTATTATCAGTAGAAAAATTAATCAAATGACCTCTATCTATCACATGAGCTTTGATATTCAAATTTGTATTTAGATAAGTTATATCGCTGCATAGTTTTTTCACTTCGTTCATTAAAAATTCTGTTATCGGTTTTGTTGAATAAAATTCTATAGACTTTCTATAGAAAATAGCATCATATAACTCCATCTAATTCCTCCCATTAAACCTATTACATTACTTATATAATATTAAAATTATCACAGTAATATTATATTCTTTTTAAGTCATAAATTAAAGAGTTCTAATTCTTAAAATTATTTAAATATTTCCTATCCAAAATTTAGTTTTTTAGTATATATTTCTTATTAAATACAATACTAGAAATATGTAAATTTTTCGAATCAACTTTATTACCATAAATTACATAATTAAAATAAAACTTTGTTTAGATACAATGTTATAATTTAATAGTATATGTTATATATTTCTAAATAATTAGATTGAAAGGAGCTTTTTTATGGATTTTAATTTAAAATTACAAAAATACGCAGAATTAGCAGTTAAAACAGGAGTAAATATTCAACCAGGTCAAACTCTACTTGTAAGATCTCCTATAGAATGTGCAGATTACGTAAGATGCGTTGTAGAAGAAGCTTACAAAGCTGGAGCTAAAAACGTTCATATAGAATGGTCTGATGAAAAATGTACCTTAATCAGATACTTAAACGCACCTGATGAAGCCTTTGAAGAATTCCCTAGATGGATTTCAGACCAATATGTAGATATAGCTAAAGAAGGTGGAGCCTTCTTATCTATACATGCTCAAGATCCAGATTTACTAAAAAATGTAGACCCTCAAAGAATAGCAGACTACCAAAGAGTATCAGGACAAGCATTAAAGGAATGGCGTAGTTATACCTTAACAAATAAAGCTAGATGGAGCATAGTGTCTGTACCTACTGCAGCTTGGGCTAAGAAAATATTCCCTGATGCTTCTGAACAAGAAGCCATCGATAAGCTTTGGGACTTAATCTTCAAGTGCACTAGAGTCACAGACGACCCAATCAAGGCTTGGCAAGAACACAACGAAAGCCTTAAAGAAAAAACAGCCTTCTTAAACAACAAGAAATTCAAAATACTAAAATACAAATCAAAAATAACTGATTTAACTGTTGAAATGCCAGAAGGTCACATATGGGAGAGTGGAAGCGAAAAGGATGTAAACGGAATAGAATTCAATCCAAACATGCCTACGGAAGAAATTTTCTGCTTACCTCACAAATACGGTGTCAACGGAACACTTGCAAGCACTAAACCACTTGTTTACGGTGGAAATGTAATCGACGACTTCGTATTAAAATTCGAAAACGGTAGAATAGTAGATGTCAAAGCTAAACAAGGAGAAGAAACTTTAAAACACTTAATCGAAACAGATGAAGGCTCTCACTATTTAGGTGAAATAGCTTTAGTTCCTTACTCTTCTCCAATTTCTGATACTAACACAGTATTCTACAATACTCTATACGACGAAAATGCATCTTGCCATTTCGCTATAGGCTCTGCTTATTCTTCTTGTATCGAAGGCGGTAATGATATCGCTGAAGAGGATTTCGATAAGTATGGAATTAACGATAGTATAACTCATGTCGATTTTATGGTCGGCTCTGATGATTTGGATATAGTTGGAATTACTCATGATGGTGAGGAAGTTCAAATATTTAAGGATGGAAATTGGGCTATTTAATCCGTTTTTAGTTAAAATATATTCTTTATTATAAAAATAGCCATATACCCCTAAGTATATGGTTATTTTTATTAAACACTATTATCCAAAATATGTATTTTCTCTTTAAATTTATTCATCGTCATTTATTATTCTTATAATCCACTTTAATATGTTAAACACAAAAACTACATTTTTGTTTATGTCGTTTTTATATAATATTTTTACTTTTTTTCGATTTAATGGAATAATCTTTAAATAATCAGGCAATAATCCAAAAATTAATACAAATAAACTTGAATACACTATTAACCATATAATTAAATTTACATTTATATCTATTTCCTGAATAAATATACCTCCAATAAAATTTGATACGATATAAATCACCAATACTTCACATGTATGTTTTAGCAAATATTGTATTCTAACAAAAGTTATATTTTCAAAATTTATTGGTATGTATTTTAATTTTTCATAAATATAAATAGTCTTACCATTCTCCTTGATTTTCATATATGTTACCAAATATGAAAATGTTGATAATAAAATACTTATTCCTTCCAAAAATATTATAAATATATAATGTCATTCTAAATGCACATTATTTCTATATAAATAATATCCATCTGAGAAAAAATAGTTTATAAAAAACAATAAAAATAAAAGTACCATCCTATTAATCTAATTTTCAACCATCTGATCGTTAATTTTTAAAAGCTCTTTATCAACTTTTTTAATTTGTTTATTTATTATATTTTATACTAAAAATCCATCTCGTTAATCATATCCAACAAATGTCTGGCACTCTTAGATAAATACTTATTCTCCAACCATATAACAGCTATATCTGTCTTCAAATCATCCTCCTCAATTTCATAAACCTTAATCTCTCTATTAAAAGTATTTATAACTGATTTTGGCACAATACCAATCGCAAGACCTGCCTGTGCCCAAGCTACAGTAGTTCTTCCGTCGTCATTTAAACAATATATACTCGCTTTTATATCATTCATATTCAAAACCTGCATTATAAGCTTCTCATATCGTCTATATATTATAATAGGCTTGTTATTTAAATCTTTTAGGCTTATCTTTTCTCTATCTCCAAAATCAAATTTTTGGCTATTATTTATAACAGCAACCATAGGCTCTGTTCTCAAGCTCATACAACATAAATTTTCGCGGTTAAAAGGGGTACGTACCACACCTATATCTACTATACCCTTTTCAATCATATCTACGACCTCATATGTATTTCCTTCATACAATTCAAATCTCACTTTTGGATATTGTCTAGTATAAGGAGATACAAGCTTGTCTGGAACAAATTGGTTACATGTAGATACAGCTCCTATTTTTAATACACCTTCTATTCCACTTTTAAAATCTTCTACTTCATTTAAAGTTGATTCGAACATGCTTATCATGTCTTTTCCTCTCTTATACAGAAGATTTCCTACATCTGTCAAAGTAATTTTCCTACTGCCTCTCTCAACTAGTTTAACTCCTAATTCTTGCTCTAGAGATTTTAGCTGGTTGCTTAGAGGCGGTTGAGATAAATGTAGCTTTTGTGCTGCTTTGGTTATATTTCCTTCTTCTACTATTGTTATAAAATTTATCAATTGTTTTATATCCATTTTTTCTCACTCTCACTAACTATTCTAATATTTTTATAGGTTGCTAATAAATTTATATTTATCTGCAAAAAATAAATAAACTACGAAAGTACGATTTTATTTTAAACTATATTAAAAAAGTATATTACCTATATATATTATATATTTTTAATATATATATAACTATGCTAAAATTTTTATATAAGGACTAAGGAAGGGGACTTTTCAAATATGAATATTTTACTCGACTTATTTTTAACCTTCGCTAGAATTGGCGGTCTTACATTCGGTGGAGGTTATGCGATGCTTCCAATTTTACAAAGGGATGTCGCTGAAACTAAGAAATGGACTACAGAAGAGGAATTGATGGATTATTACGCTATTGGTCAATGTACTCCTGGTATTATATCAGTTAATGTCGCTACTTTTATAGGATATAAGCTAGCAGGTATTCCAGGCGGTGTTATAGCTACTTTAGGTGTAATAACTCCTTCAGTAATAATTATTACACTTATAGCTGCATTTCTTACTAATTTTGCAGATTTACCAATTGTAATCCATGCATTTAACGGTGTAAGAGTGTGTGTATGTGTATTGATTTTAAACGCTATTATCAAGCTCGGTAAAAAATCTATTGTTGATAAATTAACTTTAGCTATTTTTATAGCAGTTTCTATATTATCTATAGCCACAAGTTTATCTCCTATAATTTATATTATTATGTCTGGAATTATCGGAGCTCTAATTTATAAATTTAGAGGAGGTAAAGAAGAATGCTAATACTTTTTAGATTATTTTACGAATTCTTTAAAACAGGACTTTTCGCAATCGGCGGTGGGCTTGCTACAATGCCGTTTTTATACAATATAAGCGAAAGTACAGGATGGTTCACTAAAAGCGAATTAACTAATATGATCGCTATCTCAGAATCTACACCTGGACCTCTAGGCGTTAATATGTCTACCTATGTAGGTTTTTCAGTAGCTGGTGTTCCTGGAGCCTTAATCGCTACTATAGCACTTGTTATGCCTGCACTATTTATAATAGTTATTATTTCTAAGTTTTTAAATAAATTCAAAGAAAATCCATATGTAGAGGCTGTTTTCCACACTATTAGACCAGCTTCAACTGGATTAATTGTAGGAGCTTGTTGGGGTGTAGTAGAAATCACTATGTTTTATTTAGATAAATGGGGAATTGATTCAAAAATCACAGATTTACTTAATTTTAAATCTATCGTATTCGCTGTGATACTATTTTTCTTGATAAAATATACAAATAAACATCCAGTTATCTATATAGCTCTTTCAGCTGTAGTAGGTATACTTTTATCTTTTTAATATAGAGATCAAGAATTTTACTTCAAATAAATAATAATTTCCAAAAACAAAAAGAGGCTATACTATAGCCTCTTTTTGTGTTGACGAGAAATTTTTAATTTAACATCATTAATTAAATTTATATATATTTGTAAATTAATGACCTATATTCATTATAGTAACACATTTTGCTACTATATTTAAGTATTTAAGGAAAATAAATATAATAAATTTATTCTCCTCAAATATCTTTTATATTTTAACATACTTTCATGGTTCTTTTCCACATTATTTTTTAAAAAGTAATTTTTGCAATTTCTACTGAGCGTTTTGCATCCTTTGCATAGTAGTCTGCATCTATTTGTTTAGCATATTCTTCTGTTAAAACTGCGCCTCCAACTATTACTTTTGCGTCTATTCCAGCGTCTCTTATAGCTTTTATTGTGTCCTTCATATTTTGTACAGTTGTTGTCATTAGCGCACTTAGACCTATTAGCTTGATGTTTTGCGCTTTTGCAGTTTCTACTACAGTTTCTATTGGAACATCCTTACCTAGGTCGATTACTTCGTATCCATAATTTTCTAGCATTATTTTTACGATATTTTTACCTATATCGTGTATATCACCTTTTACTGTAGCAACTATTATTTTACCTTTTGTACTGCCACTGTCATTAGTATTGACGCTTAGTTTATCTTTTATAATATTTAATGAAACTTTTATTGTTTCTGCTGCTTGTATCATTTGAGGCAAGAATATTTCACCCTTGTCGTATTTTACTCCTACTTTATCTAGAGCAGGTATTAGCATATTATCTAATATATAATTTCCATCGTATTCTTCAAGCAATTTATATGTCATATTTTTAGTTTCATCCTTTAGACCTCTTTCTATAAGTACGTCTAAAGAAGTTTCTTCATTTATTTCAACTGCTTTAGCTTTGTCGTTTTTTGATTTTGAAACATTCATATATTTTTCTATATATTTTTCGCAGCCTTTATCTATATTGCTTATTACTCTGTATGCGTACATTGATTCCATCATAACAGATTCTGATGTATTTATTATAGCTAAGTCTAGTCCTGCTCCTAAAGCTAGATTTAGGAAAGTAGAATTTAATGCACTTCTATTTGGCACACCGAACGAAATATTAGATACACCTAGTATAGTTTTACAGCCTAAGTTTTCTTTTACCATTCTCATAGCCTTTATAGTTTCCATAGCTTCTTCTTGTTGTGCTGATACAGTAAGTGATAGGCAGTCTATAAATATGTCTTGTCTTCTTACTCCGTAGCTTTCTGCTCTTTCTACTATTTTTTTAGCTATTTCAAATCTTCCTTCTGCTGTTTTAGGAATTCCATTTTCATCTAATGTTAGTCCAACTACAGCTGCTCCATATTTTTGAACAATTGGAAGGATAGAATTTAAAGATTCTTCTTTTCCGTTTATAGAGTTTACTATAGTTCTTCCGTTGTAGTATCTAAGACCTTGTTCTAACGCATCTACATTAGATGAATCTAGCTGTATAGGCACGTTTATGATTTCTTGTAGAGTTTTTATAACCTTAGGCATCATAGCTTTTTCGTCTAATTCTGGAAGCCCTACATTCATGTTTAATATTTCTGCACCTTCTTCAACTTGATCTAACCCAAGACTCACTACATAATCTAAATCTCCACTTATTAAAGCATCTTGTAGTGGCTTTCTGCCTGTTGGATTTAATCTTTCACCCATTATTGTTGGTCCATTGATTTCAAGTATTTTTGAAGGTGAGCAAACTACACATTCTAAGTTCTTTTCTAATGGCTCTACTTTTATGTTTTTAACATTGTCAGCTAAAGCCTTTATAAATTCAGGATTTGTTCCACAGCATCCACCTACTATAGTTGCTCCCATTTTTACAAATTCAGATACACCTTCTAAAAATTGTTCTGCTGTCATTTTATATACAGTTTTTCCGTCTTCTATATCAGGAAGTCCTGCATTAGGTTGTACAATTACTGGTACGTTAGCTCTTCTTATTATTTTTTCTACCATTGGCTTTAATTGTTCTGGTCCTAGAGAACAGTTGACACCTACAGCATCTGCTCCTAAGCCTTGTAATGTAGCTACCATGCTTTCTGGTAGACAGCCTGTGAAGCTTCTTCCATTTTCATCAAAAGTCATAGTAGTGAATACTGGTAAATCAGTATTTTCTTTAGCAGCAAGTAGAGCGGCTTTAATTTCATATAAATCCATCATAGTTTCTACGATTATTAAATCTGCACCTGATTTTTGACCCTGTACTACTTGTCTTTTAAATATTTCATAAGCTCTATCAAAGCTAAGTGTACCCATAGGTTCAAGCATTTCACCTATTGGTCCTATATCAAGAGCTACATATTTTTCATTCCCATTATTTACTAGAGTAGCAGCTTTTTTAGCAGCCTTTACTGCTGAATCTACTATTTGTTCTACTTCGTATCCTTCTGGTAATTTTAATTCGTTGCATCCAAAAGTACAAGTTGTAGCTACATTTGCGCCTGCTTCAAAATATTCTTTATGTATTTCAACTAATATTTCTGGATGCTCGTATCCAAATGCTTCTGGATTCTGTCCAGTTTGTAGACCTCTTCCTTGAAGCATAGTTCCCATACCACCATCGATTATTAGCATATTATCCTTTATATATTTTTTTATTTCCACAACCCTCAGCCTTTCTTCTAAACTCGCAATTATCTCTGTTAGGACAATTATTACATGTTCGTTTAACCTTTTTTATTTGTTTATTTGTTATACCTATTAAAGCTACTACAGATTTTCTAGGTATCATAATTCCTGTATCTGTGACTGTAACCCCTATTTTTCTCTGTGCATTTAATACATTCAGTATATTCTTATTTGCTCTTATATCTAAATCTCCATAACCTGGACTGTATCTCATCGTTAAAGACTTTTTTTCTTTAGCTACAGTTTGCAAAATATTATCTTGTACCATATCACAAACTTCCTCAATAGAAGTTGTAGCACAAGCATCTATTATCACACCTTTAGTTAGATTTTTATAGCTGTATTTTCTAATATTTTTTTCGATATTAAATCCAAGTGTTGCACTCATCAAAACACATTTATCACAATCTTCAAGCAATTCACTCAAATCTTTGCTTTGTAATTTTAATGTTGTGTTTTTAAATTCAATAGTATGAGAAGCTAAATCATTTTTTATATCGTATATGTCATATACGTACTTTATATCAATATTTTCTTTAGTCTCCTCAATACATTCATTTATTTTAAAATCTAAATCACTATCTATATCTTGTCCATTATGACCTAAATATCTAAGGACCTCTGATTTATCTACTGATATATCAAATATTGTTTTTTCTTGATTTACTATCATTTATCGATTATCTCCACATATATAATATATATCTATTATTCTCCATATATATTTAACGAAAATCCTTTTTCTAATACATATTTAGCATATTCTTGAGCTCCAAATAATGATAAATCTCTGTAATTTCCACATTCAACAGCAGTTGCTGCTACCATTTCTTTTGCATTTATAACCTTTACTAAAGCTTTTTCTAGACCTTCTTTAACAGTTTTTGCTTCTACATCGCCCCACATAACTAGGTAGAAACCAGTTCTGCATCCCATTGGTGATAAATCTATAATATCATCTAATTCTTCTCTTAAATAAGTTGCTAATAAATGTTCTAAACCGTGCATAGCAGCTGTTCCAAAAGCTTCTACATTAGGTTGTAAAAATCTTAAATCGAATTTACTTACCTTGTCTCCCATTTTTCCATCTAATACACAGCATTTTCTTACAAAAGGTGCTTTTACTTTATTGTGATCTAATTTAAAACTTTCAACTTTTTCCATCTTCCTTATCTCCTTTTACCCGTTTTTGTATTTCATAATATAGAAAAACGCCTAAAGACTTTCTTTAGACGCCATAATATCAAAATATATTTCAATTATATATTAATAACTGTTTTTTGTAAATAATTCGTAAATTTTTAACATTCAAATTACACTATTTTTAAAACTTGATCCACTTCTACCATTTCTGGGTCTTCCATTTTTGGTTTATTTTTTACATACCACTTATATGTTTTCTTTAATCCTTTTTCAATAAGTATATTAGGTGTATAAAGTCCATGATCTATTAATTTGTCTATTTCTAATACACAGCTAGTGTTTCTAAATGGAAAATAGCTTCTGTCCTTTACCTTTATTTTATCTGAATTTACATATTTTATTATAGGTTCTTTGCCTACAATTTCTCCACATGTTTCTATTAATTTTTTCCAAGTAACAAGCTGTGGTGTAGAAACGTTATACGCTTCTCTTACTATATCGTTTTTTGTCAAGCTATATAAAACCTTTACAAAATCATCAATGTAAATAAATTGGTTTACTACTGGTTCATTTCTATCACTAGGTACTGGAATCGCTTTACCTTCTTTGATTCTATCAAAGAAATACATTTCCCTATATAAGTTATTTTCTGGTCCATAAATATGAGTTGGTCTTATTATTATGTAAGGGATATCACTTTCTGTAATATATTTTTCAGCCTCTACCTTTTCTATTCCATACTTACCCCAAGCTGGATTTACTCCTTTTTCTTCATCCTCTGTTATGTATTTACCTGTGTTTTTATATACAGCTGCAGAAGATAGTACAACGTATTTTTTTAATGTGTCTCTATTAACAAATTGAATTAATTCTGCTATGTCTGACTTTAAGAAAGCAGTCATATCATAAATATAAGTATATTCATTATCTTTAAGTGCATTTTTTAATTCTTCTTCTTTCCTTCTGTTACATGAAAAATGTTTATTTACTCCCTCATAATCAATTTTTCCTGTAGTCAAGACATCTACTTTATGTCCATGTTCTATAAAATACTTAGCAAGTGATTTTCCTATGAAATCACTTCCACCCATAATTAAAACTGACTCCATTTTTTCTTCATTCCTCCTTATGGATAAAAATTTATTAAGTTCAAAAATAATGTCATATTTATAATACCATATATTTCCTGAATTTTAATGTATAATAAAAGTTATATAGTATGTTTTTATAATTTTTTTATATAATATTTATACACTTCAACATTCATTTTGTAATAAAAAACTCAAAAAAAAGTAATAGCTTTTAATACTATTACTTTTGTAATTCATTGATTGAATAAAACCATATTAATGTATAATTTTATATCGATTTTATCATATATAATTTATATTCTATAAGCTTATATATTTTTTAAAGTACGTTTCAAAAATTCACGAGTACGTTCTTGTACTGGATTATTAAATATCTGTTCTGGAGTACCTTCTTCTGCTATTACTCCTTGATCCATAAATACAACTCTATCAGAAACCTCTCTAGCGAATTCCATTTCATGAGTAACAACTAGCATTGTAAGTCCACTTTCTGCTAGCTCCTTCATAACCTTTAAAACTTCTCCGACCATTTCAGGGTCAAGCGCAGAAGTCGGCTCATCAAATAACATAACATCAGGCTCCATAGAAAGTGCTCTAGCTATGGCAACACGTTGCTTTTGTCCACCTGATAATTGCTTTGGCTTTGCATTTATAAATTTATCCATTCCAACAACCTTTAAATACTTCATAGCTACCTTTTCAGCCTCTTGCTTTGAACGTTTTAAAACTTTAATTTGTCCAACAGTACAGTTTCCCAATACATCGTGATTGTTGAATAGATTAAATTGTTGGAATACCATTCCTAATTTTGTACGATATTTATATACATCGTGTTTTTCATCTAGTATATTTTCACCGTTGCATATTATTTCTCCACCACTTGGAGTTTCAAGTAAATTTATACAACGAAGAAGAGTTGATTTTCCTGAACCAGAAGATCCTATTATACAAACAACTTCACCTTTATTAACTGAAAAATTTATGTCTTTTAAGACCTCATGTGTCCCAAAAGATTTGTTTAAATGTTTTACTTCAATTACATTTTCCATATTTTCTCCTCCACTAACTCGTTTTATGCCTTTTTCAATGCATCTTCAGGTCTTTGAACTTGCATTTGGTTTCCTGTCATATTGTAATTTTCAGGACCATCTAGTTTTCTTTCAAGATAGCGTAATATTCTTGTAACAGTGAATGTCATTACGAAGTATATGATACATGTTATAAAGAATGATTCAAAATATCTGAAGTTGTTTCCTGCAATTGTCTTTGTTGTAAAATAAAGCTCAGTTACTCCTATAACATTAAGTACTGATGTATCTTTTATGTTTATTACAAATTCATTACCTGTAGCTGGTAATATATTTCTTATAACTTGAGGCAATACTACATTTATCATTGTTTGAATATGATTCATACCTATAGCATGTGCTGCTTCAAATTGTCCTTTGTCTATAGATATAATTCCTCCACGAACTATTTCAGCCATGTAAGCACCTGTATTTATAGAAACTATAAATAAAGCTGCAAATGTTCTATCCATATCAATTCCAAAAGCTAAATCTGATCCGTAGTAAATAACCATAGCTTGAACTATCATTGGTGTTCCACGGAAAAATTCAACATATGCGTTTAATATAGCATTTATTATTGTTAATAATATTTTCTTAGGTCCTTTTTCACCTTTAGGTACAGTTCTTATAACACCTATTAATAAACCTATTATAGAACCTATTACAGTCCCTATTAATGATATAAACAGAGTCATTTTAGCTCCGTTTAAAAAACCCATCCAGTTTTGAGATAAAATTTGTACAATCCACTCCGAACTCATTTTTTTCCCCCTTAATCACACCTAAAGACCGACTGTATTTCTACACCCGGCCTTTAAGCTAAATTTTTTAATATTCTTATTCTGCTGCTGGTTGATTAGCTATTGCATCATCCATTAATTTTATACGATCGTCTTCTGATATACCTTTTAATATTTCGTTTATTTTATCTTTTAATGGGCTATCTTTAGCAAGACCTACAGCTATAGCTGTATCTTCAGCAGATGTTTCAAATCCTTCGCCTTCTTCAAATTGTACCATTGCAAAGTTATCATTTGCAGCTGTAGCACTTACACCTTCAGGACGTTCAGAAACATATCCATCTATTTTACCTGATTCTAGTGCAACTCTCATTGCTGGGAAGTTATCCATAGCAGTATCTTTGTTAACTCCATCTATTTGGTCTATTACAGTATAGTGGAAAGTATTTAATTGACCTGTTATAGTAGCACCTTTAAAATCACTTAATTTAGTTGCTTTTTCATAGTCTCCACCTTTTTTAACAACCATTACTAAATCAGAAGTATAATATACATCTGTAAAGTCTATAGTTTTCTTACGTTCAGCTGTTGGTGACATACCAGCGATTATAGCGTCTATTTTACCTGATTGTACTGCTGGAACTAATCCATCCCATTCAGTTTTAACTATTACTAATTTTTTACCTAAACCATCAGCTATTTTTTGAGCTATTTGAACGTCATATCCACCTGCATATTCGTCATTTCCTTCGATTTTTACAGCTCCATTTGAATCATCAGATTGAGTCCAGTTAAATGGCGCATATCCGCATTCCATACCAACTCTAAATTCTTCACTCTCAGCATCTGATCCACTTGATGCCTTAGATGATGAACTACATCCTGTTAACATCATAGCTAAAGACATCACAATTACTAATAATAACGATATTCTTTTTTTCATAAAAAAATTCTCCCCCTTTTACTTTTAACATATTTAATGATATAGTCAACCCTATTATACTCATTAAAATTACTAAAATTCTATCATTATATGGAAATTTTTTCAATATTATTACCCAAATTTTTTAAACTTTAGTTTTTATACATATGAATTTTATCTAGTATTTTTTATTTAATTGTTCTTTTTTCGATTTAAATATACAATTACTACATTTTTTTTAAATAAAAAAAGAGCTGTAAAATCAATTAAAATTCTACAACTCTTCTAAAAAAATTATTTATTTACTTTCTTAATCTTAAAATATTCATATATTAAATACTTAATTATTGAGCTTTCTTTTTACTCATTATCATGTAAACTGGTAATCCTACTAATGTTATAGCTATACCAGCTAATGCTATCGTTCTAGGACCAGAACCAGCCATAAATAATTGGTTTACTAATACGAATCCACCACCGATTATAGCTATTGCTGGAACTATTGGATATAGTGGCACTTTGTAAACTCTTTCTACATCTGGTTTAGTTTTTCTAAGTATTATAACTGCTATGAATGTCATAACATAGAATACCCATCCAGTAAAAGTAGCTAAGTCAGTTAATAGATTAAATTGTCCTGTTAATGCATATATACATGATAAGAATGCTACTAATATAACACCATTTCCTGGAACATCAGATTTATTTAATTTTCCAAAGAATTTATATCCTGGTATTGTTCCTTGAACACCTAATGTATATACAACTCTAGATCCTGATAATATGAATCCATTTAATGCACCAAATACTGATATTAATATACCTATTGCTATTATTTTACCACCAATTGGTCCAAATATAACTTCTGCAACTGCAACTGCAGGAGATGAATGTTGTGCTAATTGATCAGCTGGTAATACCCATAAGTAAGCAACGTTTACTAATACGTATATAGCCATGATTATTAATATACCTCCAGCAAATGCTTTAGGTAAATCTTTTCCTGGATCTTTCATTTCACCAACTACTGGTGTAACATTTATCCAACCTTCATAAGCGAATAATATTGCTATTAATACAGAACCTAAAACTGTTCCTGTGCTTAATCCTTCTCCTACCATAGGACTTAATATTGGATTAGTTCCACTACCCTTTATAAATGCAAATATTGCTATTAATATAAGTGGTATTACTTTACCTATTGTTGCTAAAGTTTGAACTAAACCTGCTGCTTTTGAACCAACATTATTTATAATTGCTACTACTATAATATCTACTATTGCTATTCCTACTGCCCAACTTGGGTTTCCTAATAATTGTGATAACTGGTTACCAAAAGCTACTGCTAATGCTGCTGCTGTCCCTGGATAGAAAAGTACACATTGCATCCAACCAGTTAAATATCCCACTTTTTCACCAAAAACTTCTTCAAGATATACCATCATACCACCAGTTTTTGGTATAACAACTGCTATTTCTGCAACTGTAAGACCAGCACATAATGTTATTAAACCACCTATAACCCATGAAATAATTCCTATACCAGGTGCTCCACCTGTTGCTGTATAAATTGCTTGTGGTTTAAAGAATACCCCTGATCCTATAACACATCCTACAACCATACTTAGTGCGACTGCTGCGCCCATTGTTTTTTGCATTTCTTTACCTTCCATTGATTTGCCCCCTCTTCATTTAATTTATTTTATTTAAATTTATTTTTCAATAAAATTTAATCATAATTTAGAAAATTAATTATATTCAAATAACTTCTACAATAAAAAAGATATGTGAATAATACCACATATCTCTGTCTTTCTAGTTAAAATACATATCTTATACTAACTAATATATATATCCAGAGGTCTATCAATTTATGATCTTTTTACCTGAAAGTTTCTTGCTAAAATTGTGAGTTTTAACAATTGCCTCATCGGTGTTTCTAAATTTTAGAAATCTCTCTCATAAATATCACCTAGATTATATTATTTTGAATACGTTTTCCTACTATAATTATATAAACTTTATTTAATTAAATCAATATTTTTTTATGCTAAATTTTTACAATATTTATTTTTTTTAAAAAATTATTGACAAAATAAAATATATCTTTATAAAATAAACTTTATACTTTTTTTATTTTTGGGGGTGATTTTATAAATATTTATATTTTTTTCATACTAATATTAATTGTTTTATTCATAGTGAAACCTGTTAAAGAAAATATTTTAACACTTTCTTTTTTACCTTCTTCATTAAATATGTTTAATGGGAATCCATGCTCAAATACTATTAAGCCTAAAGGTATTGAAATTGCTATAAACTACCTTTTCGCTGCTTTAATAAATTTAATAGATTTTTTGTTGTTATTTATAAGTTGGATTCCATTTGTCAAAAAAATTCTAGATTTTATGTATAGAAATCCTGATACTATTGAAAAGCATATATCTTTTTTATTTGGTGGAAGTAAAGGACATAGAAATTTTATTACACATTCGATTTTTAACCCAATTTTTTTAATATATGTATTCGTAGCTAATAAAATTTGTGTACTTTTTTCAGATACAGTTTTATATATTGTATTTAGTCCGATATTATTTTTAATCGGATTGTGTTTTACATGCCATCTTTTATCTGATACTATGCCAAAACATTGGAAGGGTTTTGCCAATATTAAAATATATTTATTTACTAATCTTTTTACATTTTCACCTATTATATCGAAAGCCTGGCTTTATATAGGTTCATTTTTATCATTTATATTAGTATGCAAAATGATTATTTTTATATAACTCGTGAACGAATATTATATTTCCTTTTTTTGTATGGTGTTTTTTTTATAAAAAAGTAATATTATATTAATAATGACTTTTATAAATTTAAAATTTTACATTTACAAAAGAAAGGATTTATACAAATGGAAAACAATAAGTTACAAAAGAATTTAGGGCTTGCCGCGGCATTATCAACTGTAATCGGTATGGTAATTGGTGGTGGAGTATTTTTTAAGCCACAAGCCGTATATGAGCTTACAAATGGTGGTCCTGGACTTGGCATAATTGCTTGGGTCATCGCTGGTATTATGACTATCACTGCTGGACTTACTGCAGCTGAAATATCTGCTGCCATTCCTAAAACTGGTGGTATGATGGTCTATATCGAAGAAATCTACGATAAAAGACTAGGTTTCTTAACTGGTTGGATGCAATCAGTATTATTTTTCCCAGCTACTATAGCAGCCATATCTGTTATGTTTGGTAAACAAAGTGCTATATTACTTGGGAATGAAAATTTAGTACTTCCTATGACTATAGGAGTAATCGCATTTATAGCATTTATAAATACTTTAGGATCTAAAACTAGTGGATCTATACAAACAATTTCTACTATAGCAAAATTAATACCTTTAATTTTAATCATGATATTTGGTTTTATAAAAGGTAATGGAAATAATCCAATATTAACTCCTATGGTAGGAGATGGAGTATCTGGTGCAAGTGTATTTGGTTCTCTGTTAATAGCAATATTATTTGCATATGATGGTTGGATAAATGTAGGTGCCCTTGCTGGAGAAATGAAGAATCCTGCAAAAGATTTACCTAAAGCAATCGTAGGAGGTTTATCTCTAGTTATGGCGGTATATATAGTTATAAATATCGCTTATTTATGGGTATTACCAGCAAGTGAACTTGCTACTTATTCTTCTCCAGCTTCAGCAGTTGCAGAAGCTATATTTGGACCTATGGGAGGTAAATTTATAACAGTAGGTATATTAATATCAGTATTTGGATGTATAAATGGTTATGTACTTACAGGTTCTAGAATACTATACACTTTAGGAACTCAAAAAACTATACCATATAGCAAATATATAAGTAAATTAAATAATAACAATGTTCCTGCAAATGCTACTATAATTATGTGTATTTTAGGTGCATTATACGCTACTTCTGGGCAATTTAACTTATTAAGTGATTTATCTATGTTTGCTGTTTGGTCATTCTATGTTTTAACTTTCTTAGGTGTATTTAAATTAAGAAAAGAAAGACCTGATCTTCATAGACCTTACAAAGTTCCTCTATATCCAGTTATACCTATGATAGCTATAGCAGGTGGATTATTTGTAGTTGTTAACCAGTTGTTATTCTCTGGTTTCCAAAATACTATCATATCATTTGGAGGTATACTTATAACTTTAGTCGGACTTCCTATATATGATAGCATGCAAAAACGTGCAAAAAAACATGAAGGTGACGATTTAGATAAAATTGCATAAATATCCTTCATCTAACATTTTAAAATTAATTATAAATTGACATAAAAAATTGCCACAAAATAAACTCAATCTATTTTGTGGCAATTTTTATTTTTAACCTAACAAGCAGTTTCTTCAAAATCCTGCAATTGTTCATCGTCATTATTACTTAATTTTTTCTCTTTGTATTTAGTTATCATGTCAATTAATTTATCAACTAAAAGCCCATTTGCAATTACTGCGACTAATGAAAAGAAACCTTTATTCAATCCAAAAGTGAAAGCCCCAGCAACAACTACGAATAAATCGACAATTAATAAAGCTATCCCTATATTAAAGCTAGTGTACTTATTAAGTATTTTAGCTAAAATATCAGTTCCACCTGTAGATGCATTTATTGAAAATGCTATTGCAAGCCCTGATGCTATTATTAAAGTCCCATATAAAACAGCCAATGTCAAATTAGTTGTAAGCGCATAACTATGCATAACCTTCTCCATAAAATCCATTACAAAAGACAATGCAAAGCTGGCGTATATAGTCTTCAATCCGAAATCCCCTCCAACTAAAATGAAGGAAATAACAAATAGTATTAAATTTCCTAAAAATACTAGTGTTCCAACTGATAAAAACGGTATATAGTGATTTATCACTAGCGATAATCCACTAAGTCCGCCCCCTGCGATATCGTTAGGTGCGTAAAAATACTGTAATCCAAATGCTACTAATACAACACCTATTGTTACTATGAAATATTCTTTGATAGATTTTATAATGTCATATTTCCTCATGATGTCCTCTCCTCTTTATTAGAATTTATATAATATATAAACTCAGTTTTAAATTCAATTTAAAATATAATTAATTTACATATTATATAATATCAAATTCAGTTGATTTTTCAAATAACTTTATTTTCATCAGTTGGGATAATATACCTGCAACAAGATATAATTTTTATTTTATTTTTTCTTTTAGGTACAATAAAACTTCTGATTCAGTCATATCTATATATGTTTCTAATATACCTTTTTTAATAACATCTAAATATCTTTCAGAAGGTTCATTTATCGCTTCAACATCAAAATCAGTAAATGTAACTATATCTTTGCCGTCGTATTTACCTAAGCTTAATTGATTTTGATACCACCCTCCCTCTTGCTCTTTAATTTCCTCAAATTGTTCTTTTGTTATGAGATACATTTTACCTAAAGTTTTTTCAATTTGATCCTCTTTAGCATCTATAAATGCCACGCCTTTTTCGTCCCACCATGATGATTCTTGTGCAAAATACATTCTGTGGTTAATTGCTATTGGTTTTGATTCAACGGGAGCAGTTTTGTCTGTACATTTATTTATATATCTCATAAATCTTTCATAGTTTATATTAGACCCGTAACTAGCATACCATATATATTCTGAACATTCGCTGTTAGCTTTCCATTTTGAGATTCTTTTATTTTTGTCTACATTATAGTTATATACATAGATTAAAGCTAGATGTTTATTACCATTTGAATCAGTTACAATTGTAAATTCTCTAGTGTATAAATCTCCATTGTCCTCTAGTTGATCAATATATTTTAAATCCTTCTTAGAAATTAGATACAACGCTCCTGAAACATCACCTTCTAAACTGTGCTTAACAGCAGGATATCCATATCCAGTATCATAAAGTGTATATCCTGATGCAACTGCATCACATACTACACATGCATTCTCCATGAAATAATGGTTACTTTCATTCTTCATAAGAGTTCCATATACAAATAATTTTAATTGATAGTTATCTGATTGTTTCAATAAGCTTTTAAACTCTAATCTGTAATCTTTACCCCATTGTCCTTCAGTTAAATTATTATTTACTGCATTTTCTATATATTCAAATATTCTATTTATCATCTTTGAAAAAGGTCTACAAAAATCGTAATTCAATGATAAGAATTCTAGTAATCCTACTTTTATAAATAAATTCAATACTTCTATTTTTACATCTATACTTTCATATCCATGTCCAGATAGATTCGTTTTCACACAAGCATCTAACCCTAATTTCAATGTTTCTTCAAACCCTAAAACTTTTTCGTCTATATTCATTAAATAGCCTAGCATCATGATCATAGTTGCGTAATATGTTGGATAGTATATAAAATCTACTCTAGCATCTGATGGCATGTGCTCATCATAAATTATAGTCCAAAACCCTTTTAAAGTACTTTTATCTTTAACTTGTTCATTTATAAGTGAAACACATATTTCTTCTATCTCTGGTCTTGTCTTTTTACCGTCTATTATAGATTGTAATAAATCTCTTACTTCTGATTTGATTTTTAAAGCTTCTTGCACATTAGTATTTTTCATATTTTTAATAATCATCATATTATCGACCTCCCGACATATTGAAATAATTTTTTTAACATCGATGTTTTTTACATATTTTAAAATATGTTACAAGGAAATTATATCAAATAAAACGCCATTCCACGATGAAGCTCTGCTTCATCTTTGAAATGGCTTATAATCGATGGTATTTAATTTTTATATGATTATTTATTTCTTTTAACTCTTCTACTTTTTAATTGAGGCAAATAACATATAATTTTATCTGTATTTATTTTTATTTCACGATTTTCTTCATAAATTATAGCTGTAATTATTTTTCCTTCTTTTGATATAATTTCATCAACGTATTGATCAACTATTTTACCATCATCATCTCGATATTGAATAATACAATTTTTCCCGTTTTTACGAATATCTAAATATCTATCACTAGAGAAATCCTCTTCTACTTTAAACATATATTCTTTCTCTGATTCTTGTGATATTTCATCATACCAACTTTTATTTAAATTTAATCTATCAACAAGTACATTTTGTATTCTATCCTTCGCATCATCAGATAACTGCATCCAAATAGATACTGCGGTTTCTTTAGCATATTCATGATATCCGTAATCTCTTCTAGCATAAGATAAACCATTTAATAAGGCTATAACTTGTGTCAAATTTTCAACTAAAAATAATGGGTGTACCTTTGACTTAAGTTGTATATGTTCTCCATTTCTTCCATATTCTACTTGCAGCTTTTGATCTAAAACCTTTATTTTTCCATTTTGTAAGTCTGATAAATCTTTTTTAATAGTTCTCGGGCTAACTAAAAATTCTCTAGCTATATCTTCTATATTGAATTCCTCGTGCATTTTTTTAGCTATTAATAATCTTCTTTCTAATTCAGAATAATATGTTGGCAATGGTTGTATTTGTCGTGCTTTAATTTCATCTTTAAAATAATTCTGATTCATATAATCTATATATGTAGAATAAACCTTATGAGCTGTATCCTTATTATTCTTATTTAAAATAGATTGTATTATATCTTCTCTTATTTCATTAGGTTCTAATTTTATTATTTCTTTATCTAAATTTTGCTCTTCTATATTTTCAAATACCTTTTTTAAATCTTTTAGCTTTAGCTTTTTTCCTTTGAAAAAAATTCTGCTTGGTGTATTATCATTTATTTCAAAATCTTGTACATCTTCTAATTTTACTTTTATAAATTTTTCAATACTCTCTCTAAATGTATCTTCCATAGAATACATAAAAACTCCCCCTCACAAGCAAAAAGGAGATGACACCAATTTCGTCATCTCCTTAAATGATATAATATTAAATTATTTTCGCTCTAATTAATTTCTAAAACTATTTTTTAAAAACTATATTAAATTTTCCTTAGCATATGCTAATCTCTTTAAACAAAGGTCTTTACCTAATATAGCCATTATTTGTCCTAAATCAGCACCGTGCATTTGTCCTGTTAGAGGTATTCTAGCTCCCATATATAGGTTTTTACCTTTGATTTTGTATTCTTTTTGGATAGATTTTAATATAGCTTTTACAGCTTCTTCATCTAAAACATCTACTGCAGCTATTTTTTCTTCTAAAGCATTTACTAAAGTAGGTATATGTTCCATCTTTAAGAATTCTGCACCTTCTTCAGTTTCTACAGTAACTGTATCTCCAAAGAATATTGATATATGATCAGTTATTTCTTTTACATAGTGTAATTTTTCTTTTAATACTGATACTATTGATTTTAAGAAGTCGTATTTTTCTTCTGCTTCTTCAGCAGTTACATATCCAGCTTCAACGATGAATGGTATAGCTAATTTAGTTAATACATCATCATCTCCATCTTTCATGTAGTGTTGGTTAACCCAGTTTAATTTTTCTGTGTCGAATACTCCACCACTCTTAGAAACTCTTTCTATAGAGAAGGCTTGTTCTAATTCTTCCATAGAGAATATTTCTTTGTTTTCTTCTGGAGACCAACCAACTAATGCTACATAGTTAACTAAACCTTCTGGTAAGTATCCTTTTTTCTTGAAGTCTTCTACTGCAACGTCACCTTGTCTCTTACTTAATTTTTTCTTTTCTTTGTTAAGTATATTTGGTAAGTGAACGAATTTTGGAGCTTCCCATCCAAATGCTTCGTATAAATAAACATGTTTTGGAGTTGAAGAAACCCATTCTTCCCCTCTTATTACGTGAGTTATTTTCATTAGATGGTCGTCAACTACAACTGCGAAGTGATAAGTTGGGAAACCATCAGTTTTTATTAATACTTGATCGTCTAAATCGTTAGTATTGAATTCAGTTTCTCCTCTAACTAAGTCAGTGAATTTTATAACGTGATTTTCTGGTAATTTTAATCTTATTACATATGGTTCACCAGCAGCTATTTTAGCTTCTACTTCTTCTTTAGTTAAATCTCTACAGTGACCATCGTATCTTGGAGTTTCGCCAGCTTCTTTTTGTTTTTCTCTTACTTCATCTAATCTTTCTTTTGTACAGAAGCAGTAGTATGCTTTTCCACTGTCTAATAATTCTTGGATGTATTTTTTGTATATGTCTAATCTTTCTGATTGGATGTATGGTCCATATTCACCGTTTTGAACTACTTTTCCATTTTCATCTAGCATAACACCTTCATCATGGTTAACGCCAGCCCATTTCATAGCGTTTAACATGTTTTCTATAGCGCCATCCACTAATCTAGTTCTATCTGTATCTTCTACTCTTAATATATATTTTCCGCCCATTTTTTTAGCAAATAGATAGTTGTATAACGCAGTTCTTAAACTACCTATATGAACAAATCCTGTTGGACTTGGAGCAAATCTTACTCTTACTTCACTCATTGTTTACCTCCTATTTTAATTAACCTAATTTTACGTTATTTTTTACAAATTCAGCTTTAACTCTGTCTAATACATCTTCAACAGCTATTATTTCTTTGTCAGCTTCACTTCTTAATTTGAATTCAACTTTTCCATCAACTATATCTTTACCAACTGTAATTCTCATTGGTATACCTAATAAGTCAGAATCCTTGAATTTGAATCCAGCTCTTTCATTTCTATCGTCTAGTAATACTTCTACACCTGCTGCTTGTAATTCTTCATAGATTTTTTCAGCATTTTCAAGGTGTTCTTCTTTTTTAACGTTAACTGGAACAACTACTACATGGTATGGAGCGATTGCTAATGGCCATATTATACCATTTTCGTCGTGATGTTGTTCTATTACAGCTGCAACAGTTCTTTCAACACCTATTCCGTAGCATCCCATTATGATTGGTTGAGATTTACCGTTTTTATCTAGGAAAGTAGCTCCCATAGATTCAGAGTATTTAGTTCCTAATTTGAATATATGACCAACTTCAACACCTCTCATTATTTCAAGTGGTGCACCACATTTTGGACATCTATCTCCTTCTTGAACATTTCTGAAGTCACCTACTACACCATCGAAATCTCTTCCGAAGTTAGCATTTTGTATATGGTAGTCAGTTTTGTTAGCTCCTATTATAAGGTTTCTTTGATCTACAACTTCTTGGTCTATAAATAAGTAATCAGCCTTTATTCCTATTGGTCCTGCAAATCCTACTTCTGCTCCAGTAACTGCTTTTACCATTTCTTCGTCTGCCATTTCGAATTCAACAACTCCACCTACAGCATTTGCAACCTTAGTTTCGTTAGCATCTCTATCTCCTCTAACTACTACTGCTACTGATTTTCCATCTGCATTGTATATTAATGTTTTTGCGAATTTTCCAGCTTCCATTTTGAAGAATTCTTCTAAGTCTTCTATAGTATGAACGTTTGGAGTTGAAACCTCGCTCATTTCTTTCATTTCTTCAGTTGAAGGTTCGTGGTTAACTGAAGTTGCTTTTTCTATATTTGCAGCGTAATCGCATCCACTACAGAATACTATTTCATCTTCACCAACTTCTGATTTAACCATGAATTCTGCAGATGCAGAACCACCCATAGCACCTGAGTCTGCTTGAACTGGGCTGTTTTCTAGATCGCATCTTGCAAATATCTTAGTATATGCATCAAACATATCATTGTATGATTTATCTAATCCTTCTAAGTCAGCATCGAAGCTGTAAGCATCCTTCATTGTGAAGTTTCTAGTTCTCATAACACCAAATCTAGGTCTTCTTTCATCTCTGAATTTAGTTTCGATTTGATATAAGTTAAGTGGAAGCTGTTTGTATGAAGTTATTTCATTTCTAACTATATGTGTGAAAGTTTCTTCATGTGTTGGTCCAAGGCAGTAATCTCTACCGTTTCTGTCTTTTAATCTGAACATTTCAGGACCCATAGCATCCCATCTTCCTGATTCTTGCCATAATTCAGCAGGAACTAATAATGCACATGATATTTCTTGTGCTCCTTTTGCGTTCATTTCTTCTCTTATTATATCTTCTACTTTTCTGAATACTCTTATTCCCATTGGTAATTGATTATAAATTCCTGATGCCATTTTTCTTATCATACCTGCTCTAAGCATTAATTGATGACTTGTAATTTCTGCATCAGATGGTACTTCTTTTAATGTTGGCATTAACATTTTTGACATTCTCATCTCGATTTATTCCTCCTTAAAATTTTCTGTATTAAAAAAACCTTTCATCTCTTTTGTAAAGAGACGAAAGGTTATATATTCCGCGGTACCACTCTAATTAGCTATAAAAGCTCTCTCAAAGGATGTAACGGTCCTACCCGTAAAAACTTTTTACCGTTTTTATGCTAAAAGATTGGTTCAAAAACATCATCATAGAAACTCTCACCAACGTTTCCTCTCTGTAAAGAATCAAGATTTTTACTATTTCTTAATCATTGCGTTTATTTTATTTCAATTATTTTCATAATCTATTTTATAATATATTATTTATTATTCGTTGTCAACTTTTATTAATGAACAAATTGCTTGTGATGATATACCTTCTTTGTTTCCCGTGAAACCAAGTCCTTCTTCTGTAGTCGCTTTTACGTTGACTGAATCTATATCTACACCGATAGCCTTTGAAATATTTTCTCTCATTTTTAAAATATGTGGAGCCATCTTAGGTGCTTGTGCAATTATTATACTGTCGATATTATTTACTTTATAACCTTTACTTATTATTAAATTATTTACAAATTCTAATAATTTTATACTATCTGCGCCTTTATATTTTGGATCTGTATCAGGGAAATGTTTACCAATATCTCCTAAGGCTAATGCTCCAAGCATCGCATCCATTATTGCATGAACTAGAACATCTGCATCTGAATGTCCTAAAAGACCTTTTTCATGAGCTATTTCTACTCCACCTAATATTAATTTTCTACCTTCAATTAATTTATGAACATCATATCCTATACCAACTCTCATATCTATCTCCTTATATTACTCAATCTATTAAAATACTGCTTTTATTATATCAATATATTGTCTGTATTCCTCATTTGCAATTTCCATAATATTTTTCTCAAAGAACAATTCTCCTATAAACTTGTTCAACATAACTTGCTTATCACTATTTTTGTATTTAATAATAAATGATTTAACTCTCCATTTATTAACACTTATTTCTACAACCGAATTGTCTTCACCATCTATGCAAATATCAAATTTCGGAGTTTTTTCAAATATCCATCTATCTTTACTGTAAATTTGTTCTGCATTTTGACTAATTTTTTCTAAATCTTCATCATTCAATACTATTTGATCAGGAGCTTCTACATTTAAAATTATATATTCTTTAATCTTTTCTATAAATTCTTCTACACCCATATCTATGTACTGATTCAAATTAGTTACTTCACTTCTAACAGATTTAGTCGCATTAGATGTAGCGTTTTTATTTGTATTCAAAAACTCGCTCAAATTATTTAAATTGGAACTAAAAAGCAACGTACCATGGTAAAGACATTTGTTTCCTCTTATACATTGAGCCGAGCCAGAAATTTTCTTTCCATCGACTAACAAGTCTTTTCTATCACTATACGTTGCTTTCACACCAAAATAACCGAGCATCTCCTGCATAAATTTAGTGTATTTAATAAAGTCTATTTTATCTAATTTTACATTCTTTTGAATAAATGTCATATTGACATTTCCTAAGTCGTGATAAACTGTACCTCCACCAGATATTCTTCTGAGTAAAGGTATTTTTCTATCATTTATCAAGCTATGTGCTATCTCAACATATGGATTTTGATTTTTACCTAAAAAAATAGATTCCTCATTTCTCCATACGATAATTATGTCATCGTCAAAATTATCACTTGAAAATAAATACTCTTCAAGCGCAATATTAAAATACGGGTTTTTATAATCACTTACTAAATATAACATTTAGCTAACCTTTCTATCCTATTATCCAATTTTTTTCATTCTTTTTCCCATTTTTGACTTTTTTCTTAAGTTCAAAATTTGTTCTGCTACATTTATGTCTTCTGGATTAGTGATCTTTATATTTTCATAAGAGCCTAAAACCATTGTCACTTCTTGACCTAAAAATTCAACTAGCATTGAATCATCAGTTCCATAAAAATTCTTGCTATATGCATTTTCGTATGCTCTAAGTATTAAGTCCTTATCAAAAGTTTGTGGAGTTTGAGCAGACCATAGAGTTTCTCTAGAAGGTGTGCTTTTTACTACTCCATTTTCGATAACCTTTATAGTATCTCTAACTGGAACACCTACTACTGCTGCTTTTTTCTCCTTTGCAACTTCTATTGTTTCATTTATTATAGCATGGCTTACAAATGGTCTAGCTCCATCGTGAATTAAAACTATATCACTATTTGGATCTAATTCCTTTAATCCATTGTAAATTGAATCCTGTCTTTCTTTTCCTCCATAAGCTATTTTTATATCCCTAAAATCATATTTATCTAATATTTCGTGTTCAAAGAAATATTCTTCTTCTTCTCTTATACAGACAATTATTTCGTCTATATTTTCATTGCTATAGAAAACATCTATAGTATGAGCTATCATTTCCTTCTCGTCTAATTTTATATATTGTTTATTTATGTCTAGATTCATTCGTCTTCCGCTTCCAGCAGCTACAATAACAACACTATTCATAATTTCACCTCTTGAATTCATATAACCTTATTTAACATCAACTAATCTAAACTTTCTCAATATAAAAGGACCTTTTTTAACTAAAGGTCTTACTTATTTTCTGTCTTATATTTATTCCTTATTCATTATAGTTAAAATAAAAATTTTTTTCAAATTAATTATATTCCTAAATTCAATAAAAAATTGAGATTAAAATTTGTATTGCTATTGATCAGTTTGAAATAGGAATATTATTCTTATTGAGTTTTATTTTATAAAACTTTTTAATTTTTTATTAATCTAATAATATATCTATTTTTTTAATATGTCAATGGATATTTATTGTTTTTCAATAAATATTTATTGTTTTCGAATATTAAACGCTTATATTTTAATTTTTCAAAAGGCAAACGTTTGCTGTTATATATTCAATTTTTTGCAAAATAAAAGAAGCAGATAAAGATAAAATTTATTATCTACTTCTTTGTTAAATTTTTTTAACTATTTTTTAGGTGTATGTATCGAATTGTTATTTATATCTGCTAGTGCTTCTTTTAATACTTCAGAGATAGTTGGATGTGCAAATATTATATCTGCAGCTTCATCTGCCGGAACCTCTAATGATTTTAATATTGCAGCTTCATTTACAAGCTCTGTAGCTTTTTTACCTATTATGTGAACGCCAAGTATTTCTCCGTATTTTTCATCTGTTATTACTTTTACAAATCCATCAGTTGCACTTTCTGTTAATGCCTTTCCATTCGCTGCGAAACTGAATTTACTGACTTTTATGTTGTAATATTTTCTAGCTTCTTCTTCAGTTAATCCAACTGACGCGACTTGTGGTACTGTATATAAGCATTTTGGTGATGCTTGCCCTTTAAATTTAGCTTTTCTACCCATAGCATTTTGAGCCGCAACTTCACCCATTGCAAAGGCAGCATGAGCAGTCATGTCTATACCTGTTACATCTCCTACTGCATATATTCCTTTTATAGAGGTTTCCATTTTATCATTTACAGAAACAAATCCATTTTCTATCTTAACATTTAAATTTTCTAATACGTTTAAATTGGCTTCTCTTCCTAATGCCAATAACACTTTGTCAAATTTTATTTCTTTATCGGCTATTTTCACTATTACTTTGTCATCAGCTTCAACAAATGTATCTGCTTCTTCATTTGTTAGTATTTCTATACCTTTTTTAGCTAAAATTCTCTTTAATGCTGTAGATACTTCTCTATCAATATCTGTAAGTATTTCATCAGTAGACGATATAACAGTTACTTTAGAGCCTCTTGAGTTGAATATTTCCGCAAATTCTATTGCTATAAAGTCTGATCCAACTATTGCCATAGTCTCTGGTACTTCTTCTAATTCCAGAGCTTCTGTACTCGTTAACACTCCTTTTATATCAGTCTTAGAGACCTTAGACCCTGTTGCTATAATTACACTAGCAGTTGATAAAACCTCTCCATTTTCTAAGACAATTTCATTAGCATTTTTTACTGTAGCTTTTGCTTTAAATATTTTCACACCATATGATTTTAATAATCCTTCAACTCCTGCTACTAATTTCTTAGTCACTCTATTTTTATATTTTATAGCTTTTTTAATATCTTGACCCTCAATATTTACAGAAATTCCTCTTTTAGAAAACTCTTTTATAGCCTCTAGCATCTCGACATTTTCCGTATATATTTTAGTTGGTATACACCCTCTATTTAAGCATGTCCCACCGAATTTATCAGACTCTACTATAGCTACATTTCCTCCTAACATAGCCGCTTTTATAGCTGCCACATATCCTGCAGGTCCACCGCCCACAACTACTACATCGTACATAATATCCTCCTAATTATCCGTCGTAAGAATAGATAAGGATTTTTAAGTCGAAAATCGATTTAAAAATCCTTACTTAAATTTATATAAACATTTTATATGGATTTTCTAGTAAATCCTTAAGCTCTTTTAAAAATTTAGCTGCTGGAGCTCCATCGACAACTCTATGATCTGATGTCAATGATAAATTCATCATAGGTCTTATCTTTATCTCTCCATCCACTGGAACAACTCTATCAACTGTAGCCCCAACTCCTAATATAGCACTATTTGGCATATTTATTATTGGAGTAAATGTTGTTATTCCATACATACCTACATTACTTATAGTAAATGTGTTTCCTTCTTGTTCTGATGGCTTTAGCTTATTAGTTTTGACCTTGTTTATTAGTTCCTTGCTTTCTGTAACGATTTGAGATAATGTCTTCTTATCGCAATCTCTTATAACAGGAACATACAAGCCTTCTTCAAGTCCTACAGCCAAGGCTATATTGACCTCTTCGTATCTAAATATTTTATCTTCAACCCAAGCTGAATTTAATACTGGATTTGTCTTCAATAATCTAGACACTGCCATTACAATTAAATCTGTATACGTTAATTTATAGCCTGTGACTTCTTGTACGCTGTCGATTAGCTTTTCTCTCAAATTTTTTAATTCTGTCATATCTACTTCTATATTCATATTAAATGTAGGTGCTGAGAAATAGCTTTCAGACATTCTTCTTGCAACTGTCGATCTCATAGGGCTTAAAGCTTCAAAATGCCCATTTACTGTATTGAATATTTCTTTTTCTCCAATTATATTTACTATAGTGCCTATCGCATTAGATATTTCTGATGCTTTTTCTGTTTGATCTATATATTTTTCAACATCCTCTTTAGTTATTTTTCCGTTAAATCCTGTTCCTATAATATTATCTATATCTATTCCAAGATCCTTTGCTATTCTCATCGCTAAAGGTGTAGCCTTTAAAGAACTTACCTTTAAGTAGTTTAATACATCAGCAAGATGAACTCTTCCATTTGGACCGCTACCTTCGACTTCGAGCAAGTCTACTTCGTTTTCTTTTGCTTTTTTTCTAGCTGCTGGAGTAGCCCTTACCTTTCCCGCTTCATCTATCTTTGAAACTAATTCTTCATTAGTAACAGCTATTTTGTCTACTTCAACTTCCTGAGCTTCAGTTTCCAAACCGTTTGAAACATTTTCTTTAGCTAATACGTTAGCTTTTATCTCAACAGGATCTTCTCCTTTTTCTGCTATTGCCCCAATTACAGTAAAAACAGGTAACACCTCACCCTCTGTATCATGAGTTATAACAGCTAAAATTCCATCTCCTTCTGCTTCTACCTCCATATTTACTTTATCTGTTACGATTTCTAATATAGGCTCTCCAGTAGTTACTGTTTCACCCTCTTCTTTTAACCAAGATACAATAGTACCCTCTTGCATGTCTATACCGGCCTTTGGTATTATTACTTCAATCATAATTCTGCCTCCTATCTAACAATTAAAGATCTTATTGCATCTTCAATTTCATCAATTCTAGGTACAACTGCTTTTTCTAATTCTGGATTATATGGTATAGGAACATCCTTACCTGCTAATCTTTTTATAGGAGCATCTAAATAATCAAAGGCTTCACTTTCAGCTATTGTAGCTGAAATTTCTCCACCTAGGCCACCTGTTTTTGCAGCTTCATGAACGATTAATACTCTTCCTGTTTTGCAGACGCTTTTTATTATTGTATCTTTATCCATTGGATATAAAGTTCTCAAATCTATTATTTCAACATCTATATTTTCCTTTTCTAAAGTTTCAGCTGCTGCTTGGCATCTTTCCAGCATTCTGCCGTAAGTTATTACTGTAACATCTGAACCTTCTCTTTTTATATCAGCTTTTCCTAACTCTATTACATAATCCTCTTCTGGCACTAGTCCTTTAGTTTTGTATAATAATTTATTTTCAAAAAATATAACTGGGTTATTATCTCTTATCGCCGCTTTTAACAATCCTTTTGCATCGGCTGGAGTCGAAGGTGCTACAACCTTAAGCCCTGGAACATGACACATCCATGCTTCTAAGCTTTGTGAATGCTGTGCTGCTGCTCCTGTTCCTGAACCACTTGGAGTTCTAACTACCATAGGAACCTGAGCCTTACCTCCAAACATATATCTCATTTTTGCCGCTTGATTTACTATCGCATCCATTGCTATTGTTATAAAATCACTGAACATAATTTCCATTATAGGTCTCAAGCCTGTCGCCGCCGCTCCTACTGCACAACCAGCTATAGCAGCCTCTGATATTGGAGTATCTCTAACTCTCTCTTCTCCAAATTCCTCTACCATTCCTACAGAAACACCAAATGCGCCTCCATATACTCCAATATCCTCACCTAAAAATATAATATCTTCGTCTCTTCTCATCTCTTCAGCCATAGCTTCTCTTACGGCATCTTTATATGTAATTTCTTTCATTCCCATAATCCAAACCTCCTGATAAATATCATCTTTTTATTATTTCGTACAAATTTTTGTACTAAACTTAATCAGCATAAACATCCTCTTCCAATGTATCTAGTGGTGGCATTGGACTATTTTGTGCGAATTCTACTGCCTCTTCAATTGATTGTTTAGCTTCTGCTTCTATATCCTCTAATTCTTTTTCAGTAGCATAGCCTAATTCTAGTATCTTATTTTTCAATCTTTTAATTCCATCTTTTTCTTTCCATGAATCTATTTCATCCTTAGTTCTATAAGCATTTGCATCTGATTTAGAGTGGCCTAACCATCTATAAGTTTTTGCTTCTATTAAAACTGGTCCCTCTCCTCTTCTACACATTTCAGCAGCTTTTTGAACAGTCTCATAGACCTCTATCGCATCATATCCATCTATAATAAAGCTTTGTATTCCATAGCTAACAGCTCTATCTGCTATATTTTCTATATTCATAGATTTAGATTGAGCAGTAGACATTCCGTATAAATTATTTTCACAATAAAAAATCACTGGTAAATTCCAAACTGAAGAAAGATTTATACCCTCATGGAAAGATCCTTCATTTGCGGCTCCATCTCCAAAAGTACATAAAACTACCTTCCCAGTCTTTTTATATTTTTGAGTAAGTGCTGCACCTGGAGCTAAAGTAAGACCTCCACCTACAATTCCATTTGCCCCTAGGTTTCCAGATTCAATATCTGCTATATGCATTGAACCACCTTTACCTTTACAGTAGCCTGTGTATTTTCCCATAAGCTCTGCCATCATTTTATTTAAATCTATTCCCATTCCTATAAATTGACTATGTCCTCTATGTGTCAATGAAACTAAATCACCCTTTTCAAGTGCCATAACCGCTGCAACACCAGAGGCTTCTTGTCCTATAGATAAATGAGTTGTTCCATGTATCATACCTCTCGCAAAGAACCAGTTTACTTTTTCTTCAAATTTTCTAGCTTGATTCATTCTTTTATACATTTCAAGCAATGTTTCCTTTGATACTGACATACTTACCTCCTATAAATTTACTATTTATATTTTTATCCTAGATTATTTAATCATATTCATGTAAACTATAATTAATTTCTAAATTATCTACAAAATTTCCTTTTTAATATATTGATTATTTATAATTTTTACATTCGTTCTTTTTTAAAACCATTGTAAACTTACCAATATTATTTGTCAACGTAGATAAAACAAAAAAAAGCATAGCAAATTTTTAAATTCACTACACTTTTATTTTCGATTTTATATTTTAAATTAATAATTTAATAAAGCTTCAGCCAAGCTATAATTAACTGCTAAAACATTCACATAACGTCCATTTAAGGCTCCTATAACAGCATTTAGTTTTTCTATACCACATGCTACCCCGATGACTTTGTCTACATTTCTCAATTTTTCTATATTCATACCAAAAATACATTTGTTGTACTCATAGTTATAAACATTTCCATCTATATCATATACATTTAAGCATATATCGCCTGCTGCTTTTTTTTCTTTAAATGTTTCAATATCACTATCATTAAAATATCCATTTTTTATTACATTTGAATTTTCGTCTATCGGACTTCCTATTCCGACTAATGCCATATTCATCTTATCCATAGCATTAAATACATCTTTTATATTTTTGTCTTGTCTAAGTATATTTATAATATTTTCATTAGATACTATAGCTGGTCCATGTAATAGCTTAAATGTTCCACCCATTCCTTTACTAAGCTCTACAACTAATTGATTTGAATGAGTTGTCATATCAGCTTCTCCAATACCACCTACTAATGGAATAAACTCTATTTTATTGAATTTTTTAACATTAGTATATTGAGGGATCATCTTTAAAGTTGTCCCCATTGAAACACCTATAATATCTCCTTCTTGTATCATTCGATACAAGTATTTAGCTACTTCCAAGCCTAATTCTTCCTTTTGGAAAGTAGTATCATGCTTATCTTCTACTACAATAGCTTCTTTTAAGCCGAATTTTTCTTCTAATCTTTTTTCTAATTTATAACAGTTTTGTTCTTCTGGTCCTACAATTTCTATTCTTAAATATCCTCTTTCTTTTGCTTCTTTAAGTAATTTTGAAACTGTCGGTCTTGAAATACCTAATTTTTTTGCTATTTCACTTTGCCCCATTTCATTTTCATAGTACATGACACAACACTTAAGCATTAAACGTGTATCTCCTAATATTTTTTTCATACTCGCCCCCACAATTTTTCAAAATTCATATAATCTACTTAAGGCTGCCTCAAATCAATTGAAACAGCCCCATTTTATCAAAATCTTTTAATTTGGAATTCTATTTAAAACATACCAAAACTTGCTGCATAAGCTATTAAAACAGCTAATGGTCCAGTTATTACTCTTGAGAATAATACTGCAGGAACACCTATTTCAACTGTTTCAGCTTCTGCTTCTGAAAGTGATAGACCAACTGGAACGAAGTCTCCACCAACTTGTGCATCTATAGCGAATAATGCTGGTAAAGCATATTGAGGTTGTATTCCACCTTGAGCTATTTGGTTACCTAATAAAACACCTATGATTTGAGCTATAACTGCCCCTGGTCCTATAAGTGGAGATATAAATGGTAGTGCACAGAATAAAGATATAACTAACATACCTGGTAATGATGATGCTAATGGAGATATTGTGTTAGCTAACCAGTTACCTACACCTGTACCATTGATTATACCAACTATTAATGATACAAATATCATGAATGGTAATATATTTGTTAAAGTAGTTTGTACTGCATCTCTTGCTGCTTGGTAGAATGTAGAAACTACATTACCAACACCTTTACCTAATCTAGTTAAGAATCCTTCTTTAGCAACTTCGCCGTATTTTTCTTGAGCTTCTGCTTTCTTTTCTAAGTATTCTTCTCTAGTCATTTTTGAAGATCCTTCTGCTTCTGCTTTTGGTTCAGCAGCTGGTGCTGGAGTTCCATCACAGAATGAAACGTCAGATTCTTTTACGTCTGAAACGTATATTTCTTCAGTTATAAATTTAGCTAAAGGTCCAGATTTTCCAACTGGAGTTAAGTTTACAGTGAATATTCCTTTTTTAGGATAAACACCACATCTAGCTGTACCACCACAGTCAACGATTGCTAATATAACTTCTTCATCTGGTATAGTAGTTTTGAAACCATCTACTAATTCACAACCAGTCATGTTTGCTATATGTTGAGCTATTGGAGGGAATCCTCCTCCTGTAACAACTAATATTTTATTTTTTGTTTCTGTTGGAACTATAGTTAAAGGTCCACCCCAACCGTTAGCTCCTCTATTTATTACGATTGATTTATATTCACTCATTGTATTACCTCCCTTAATCAAACTCTACTATTTTGCTTGTTTTTTCATTAGCATTGCTGTTATTTTTTCAGTAACTATACCTCTTATAAGAATAACAACTACCCCAACTAAGAAATATCTAACTGCAAGTTGTCCTGTGCTTAATCCTAAAGCTGTGATACCAGCAGCTATACCTTGGTATACGAATAATTCACCAGCATTTGCATGTGGGAATAAACCAGTTATTGGATGTACGAATGATACTGCTGCATCATAGTATGCTGGTTTGTATTTTTCTTCAACGAATTTACCAAAGTTGTAGCACATAGGGTTTGTTAAGAAGAATACTGCTAATATTGGTAATATTGTATATCTTGTTATTACGTTTTTAGAAGCTAGAGCTGCTATCTTGTCAACTCTTTCTTGTCCTATGATTGCTATTAACGCATTAACTAAAGTTATTAATACTAATAATGTTGGTAATATACCAGTTACTAGGCCCATTAAGTTTTCTCCACCTAGATTGAATAATTTTATAAATGCCTCTGCAAATTTTGCTATTTGTTCCATAAAAGTTCCCCCTTTTTTATTTTATTGATTCTTAAATTGAACAGATAAAGCCAAACCACATTTTGACATCGTTTTCCATAGTTGTAAATAAAAAAGACTCAACTTTATCGTTATTTTATTTTCATAAAGGGAACTCGGTATGGAACTGATTATTACTTTGCCAAGCTCCCTTTATTTATACAATTTCAATCTCAATCGAAGTCCGATCTATTATCAATTTATCCTCAATATTTCAATTACTTAGAATCTAAAATCCTAATTATTTAGCATCCCAGAACCCTTCTGATTGTAATTGTTCTTGTAATTGTCTTAAGTGATATAACTTAGTTGATTTGTCTATTTCTACCATATCGTAAGTTATTACTTCACCTTTCTTGATGTCTTTTAATACTTTTGTTTTTCTATCTACTAATCCTATTGGAACTGCATTCATTTCTTTTGCTGTTTCATATTTTTCTATTAATCCGTAG
>NZ_JAXEWM010000252.1:0-11681 GCF_034113885.1 Intestinibacter sp. | reverse complement strand
ACTATATAAATATTACATTTACAAAAAAGCTGTGGTGATTTGCAAGTTCTAAAAGATATTTCACTAGATGTAAATCATGGGGAGATAGTTTCTATAATAGGATCTTCAGGTTCAGGTAAATCTACATTGCTTAGATGTATAAATAGACTAGAAACTGTCGATGCAGGTAAGATCAGTGTCGATGGAGAAGTCATGGTGTCAAGTGAAAATGGTGCTGTTAAATACGCAAATAACGATGTATTAGATAGAATAAGATTAAAGACTGGATTGGTTTTCCAAAACTTTAACCTATTTCCACATTTTAATGTGTTAAAAAATATAACTCAAGCTCCAATTAGAGTAAAGAAAGTACCTAAGGATGTGGCAGAAAAAGAAGCTATGGAATTACTTAAAAAGCTAGGTCTTGAAGATAGAAAGGATGCATATCCTCACCAATTATCAGGAGGACAAAAGCAAAGAGTCGCAATAGCTAGAGCTCTTGCATTAAAGCCTGTAATACTTTTCTTCGACGAACCTACATCAGCACTAGATCCAGAGCTTACTGGAGAAGTTTTAAAGGTTATCCGTTCACTTGCTGAAATGAATATGACTATGGTAATAGTAACTCATGAAATGTCATTTGCTAGAGATATATCAGATAGAATGATATTTATGGATAAGGGTGTAATTGTAGAAAATTGTACTCCAGAGGAATTATTCAACTCTAAGAACGAGCGTACTAGAGAGTTCTTAGGAAAATACCACCAAAGTGTATAGTAAAATTTTTGTAAAAAATAAGGGGGGGAGATTGAACCCTTTATTTTTTTGTTTTAATATAATATCATGGGGGTGAAGAATTTTGGATAGAAGGTCTAGAATTAATTTTGTTCTTAGAACTATTTTATTTTTTTCAGCTATAATAATATTTATCGATAATCCAAACAATATAAATAAAATATTAAATTACAAATTGATATTTAATATAAAATTCTACCATATATGTTGGATTTATTTAGTAAATGATCTTTTAAAAGTAGTTATTCCAGCTAAAAGTAAAAATACTTATAATGGAAAATTATTTTTAAAGCATTATAGAGAAAAAAATAATTACAATGAAAATAAATTAAAGTCTGAAGTAGTAGAAGCTAATAAAAATGCACTTAACATAGCTCTATTTTGGATAGGGGCAAATATAATAATATTGTATGTATTTTTAAAATTAAAATTAGATTCTTCGTATTTGATAATGCTATTTTTATTTTATTTTTGGGCTGATATGGTATGTGTAAATATATGGTGTCCATTTCAAGCTCTATTTATGAAAAATAAATGCTGTAATGTATGTAGAATTTACAATTGGGATCATATAATGTACCTTACTCCTTTTATATTGATGCCTAATTTTTGGACATACTCATTAATAGCTCTAGGATTATTTAGCTTAATACAATGGGAATATCAATATAGAAAGTATCCAGAGAGATTTTCAGGTATTTCAAATATGAATTTAAGCTGTGCTGGTTGTAAAAATGAGTGCAGATTTAATAAAAAGAAGGTAGAACAAAGAATTAAAAAATATAAAGAGGTATAATATGAACAATAAAAAAACAGCTTTAATAACAGGATCATCTAGAGGTATAGGCAGGGCAATTGCGATTTTATTTGCTAGAAATAATTATAACGTCGTAATAAATTACAATAAATCTGAAGAAAAGGCAAAGGAGCTTTACAACGAGCTGACAAATGAAGGCTTAGATGTCAGAATATTTAAAGCAGATGTCTCTAATCCTGAAGAAGCAAATGCACTTGTAAACTACACTATAGGTCAATTTGAAAATATAGATGTACTAGTAAATAACGCTGGTATAAGTAAGCCTTGTATGTTTACAGATATGACATACGAGCAATGGAATGAGACAATGTCTGTAAATTTAAATTCAGTATTTTATGTCACAAAAAAAGCTCTACAATATATGCTTCCAAATTGCAGCGGCAAAATAATAAATATATCTTCTATGTGGGGGCTTGTAGGAGCTGCTATTGAGGTTGATTACTCTGCATCAAAGGCTGCTATAATCGGTCTTACGAAGGCTTTAGCGAAGGAATTAGGTCCTTCTAATATAAATGTAAACGCCATCGCACCTGGTGTAATAAATACAGATATGGTAAAAGGCCTAGGTGAGGAAACTATGAGCATGCTAAAGGAGGAAACTCCTCTAATGAAAATAGGACAGCCTGAAGATATAGCTAGATGTGCTCTATTTCTAGCTGGTGAAGGCGGAGATTTTATAACAGGACAAGTGATAAGCTCTAATGGTGGATTTGTAATATAAATATAACAAAAAGGAATAGAAAAATAAAAACTATAAATTTCGGATTGATAAAAAATCTAAAATTTATAGTTTTTTTAATATATAATTATCCCATACGAGTAAAATAATCGATTGCCTTTGAAAAATCTTCAATTGTCTTTTCTGCGTCCCCATGTTCTATACCGTCTTTGACACAGTGGTGTAAATGACCCTCTAGTACTACCTTTCCGACTTTATGTAGAGCATTTTTAGCTGCATTTATCTGAATTAAAATATCTTCACAAGGAATATCTTCTTCTACCATTTTAGATATTGCATTTAGCTGACCTTGGATTTTTTTTATTCTAAGCTGAATATTTGGTATATCCATACATTGTCGCATTTTAATTCCTCCTCTTATTATTAAACTATTATTCTATAATAATACTAAATTATTATAAAATCAATAAAATAGCAATTCTAAAATAATATAATAATTCTTAAAAAACTCAATAAGCTTTTGTAATTTGAATAACGAGATTAATTATGCTAAAATTACCATGAGGTGATAAAAATGAAAGTTAGTAGACGTTTTCAATTAGCAGTACATACTATTTTATTTATTGCAGCTAATAGCGATGAAAAAAATTTGACATGTGAGTACATATCAAAGGAGATCAAATGTAATCCAGTAGTTATAAAAAATATACTAAATATCTTGTATAAGAATAATTTTCTTATAAAACCTTCACCTACTTCAGGTATAAAATTAAAAAAGAGTGCAAAAGATATAACTTTATGGGATATCTACAAAATTACAGATGAAATAGATATAAAGGATATATTTAGCGATGATAACTTACAAATTACAAATCCGATTGTAGCTGATTTGTCAGAATTACTAACTACAGATTTTGAACAAATCATTCAATTTATGAAGGAGACTTTATCTAAAGTTTCAATTGAAACTTTACTAACAAAACACAGTCAAAAAGATAAAATATCGAATTAGGAGGTGTTACTGTGATTTCAAAAGAAATAGCTACACAGGTTTTAGAAAAATGTTTAATTACAGGAGCAGATTTTGCAGAGATATTTGAAGAAGACAGTATAACAAATAATATTTCTGTATTAGATGATAAAGTAGAAAATATATTAGGAGGTAGAGATTACGGAATAGGTATAAGAATTTTTAAAGCCTTAAAAAGCGTCTATGCTTATACAAACGACAATAGTTTATCTTCACTTTTAGATACAGCCTACAAAGCAGCACTTGCTCTAGGAAAAATCGAAGGAGAAAAGTCTATAATACTTAATAATCAAAGACAGCTTAAAAACTTACATCCTATAAAAATCCATCCTAATAGTGTCGACTGCCAGGATAAAATCAAGGTTATGAAAAGAGCGTATAAAAGCGCAAAGGATTTTCACACAGATATATCTAAGGTAAGCATTGGATATTTAGATAAAGAACAAAACGTATTAATAGCTAATACAGAGGGATTGTACACTGAAGATACTAGAATAAGAACTAGACTTATGATAAATGCCATAGCATCTAATGAGACAGAAAACCAAACTGGAACTCAAAACCCTGGAAGACTTATGGGATTTGATATATTTAAGGATGAAGTAGATCCTGAATATTATGCAAGAGAAGCTGCTAAAACTGCTCATATAATGTTAAATGCAAAAAACTGTCCAGCTGGAAAAATGCCTGTAGCTATAGACAATGGGTTTGGTGGAGTAATATTCCACGAGGCTTGCGGTCATTCACTAGAGGCTACATCAGTAGCAAAGGGTAATTCTGTGTTTGCAGACAAATTAGGCAAACAGATAGCTTCTACAAAAATAACAGCAATAGACGACGGAACTATGAAAAACCACTGGGGTTCATCAAATATAGACGATGAGGGAACTCCTACTCAAAAAAACATACTTATAGAAAATGGCGTATTAAAATCATATATGGTGGATAAACTAAACGCTAGAAGAATGAACTGTGAAGTTACAGGAAGCTCTAGACGTCAAAGCTATAAATTCGAGCCTACTTCTAGAATGACCAATACATATATAGCTCCCGGTACAGATAAGATAGAGGATATAATCAAATCTATAGACTACGGACTATACGCTAAGAAAATGGGCGGGGGTTCTGTAAACCCAGTTACAGGAGAATTTAACTTTGCTGTAAGTGAAGGATACCTAGTTAAAAACGGAGAAATCGTAGAACCAGTAAGAGGCGCTTCACTAATAGGTAAAGGCAGCGAGGTTTTAATGGATATAGATATGGTATCTGACAATGTAGCTCAAGCAGAAGGTATGTGCGGTTCTAAATCAGGCAGTATCCCTGTAAATGTAGGACAGCCTATGATCAGAGTCAAAAGCATAACTGTCGGTGGAAGGGAGTAATGATTATGAACTTAAACGAATTTAAAGAAATACTATTTAAAAAAGCTTCTGATGCTGGATTTGAACACAGTGAAATATACGTTACAAATTCAGAATCTTTAAATATATCGATTTATAAACAAGAGGTCGAAAGCTACAACTTAAATAAAAGCTTTGGACTATCATTTAGAGGTATAATAAACGGCAAAATAGGGTATTCTCATACTAGAATACTAGATAATGGTTCAATAGACATGCTTGTAAATACTGCAAAAAATGCAGCTTTATTGATAGAAAATGAAGATATGCAATTTATATACGAAGGAGATAAAAAATACCAAGATGTAGTATGCTACAACGAAGCAATAGATAATTTAGACCCAAAGGACTTAATACAATTAGGCCTTGATATCGAAAATGAATGCAAAAGCTACAACGAAAATGTAGTAAATACCGGAGGATGCAAAGTAATATATTCTAAGGGAGAAGTCGAAATATCAAATACTAAGGGACTAAATCTAAAAAACAAAGAAAACATACTTTACGCCTATATAGTGCCTATAATAGAAATAGACGGCCAAAAGCAAGATGGAACAGGCTACAAAATAGCTACAGACATAAAAGAATTAAACCCTAAAGAAATAGCCAAAATGGGTGTAGATGAAGCTCTGTCTAAGATAAACTCAAAGAGCATAAAGACAGATAACTACAAAACAGCTATATACAACGAAGCCATGGTATCATTACTAAGTGCTTTTTGTGGAGTGTTCAGTGCAGACGCAACTCAAAAAGGACTTTCTCTATTAAAAGATAAAGAAAATACTATGATAGCATCTGAAAAAGTAACTATTGTAGACAATCCTCTTTTAGACAACGGGCTTGCATCAGCTCCTTTTGACGATGAGGGTGTCGCTACATTTAGAAAAGAAATCGTATCTAAAGGTAAACTTACTACTTTACTTCACAATTTAAAAACCGCTAAAAAAGCGAATACTAATAGTACTGGAAATGGATTTAAGAGTTCTTATGCATCGACTGTATCTGTATCTCCAAGCAATTTCTATATAGAAAAGGGAGTCCTATCATTTGATGAGATTTTAGAAACTCTAGGAGAAGGTCTACTTATAACTGAATTTGCAGGGCTTCACTCTGGAGCAAATGCGATAACTGGAGACTTTTCTCTAGCTGCTAAGGGATTTTATATAAAAGACGGCAAGAAGGAATATCCAGTAGATCAAATAACTGTAGCAGGAAACTTCTTCAATCTATTAAAACAAATAAAAGAAGTTGGAGATGACTTAAGCTTTCCTCTAAGCAGCGTAGGAAGCCCTACAATTATAGCAGAAGGCCTATCTATAGCAGGAAAATAAAATTATTTTACTACATATTGCAAATGTATTTTTGGCATTTGACAAAAAAATTGCAAAATATATGGAAAAATTATTGTTTTTTGTATAATATTAGATATGTAGACAAAATATAAGACATAAATATAGAGATAGAAAGGGATTTATTATGCTTGAATTAAAAAATATTACATTTAAAGTTGATAATTTAGATGGTAAAGGTGAAATTACTATTTTAGATGATGTAAGCTTTAAAGTTGAACAAGGGAAAATATTAATTATTACAGGTCCTAATGGTGGTGGTAAGTCTACATTAGCCAAAATAATAATGGGTATAGAAAAACCAACATCAGGCCAAATATTATTTGACGGAGTTGACATCACTAATCTAAGTATAACAGAACGTGCAAGACTTGGCGTGGGATATGCATTCCAACAACCACCAAGATTCAAAGGCGTTACTGTTCAAAAGCTTCTTAACTTAGCCTCTGGAGAAAAATTATCAGACGATGTATGCTGCAAATACCTTACAAATGTAGGTCTTTGCTCTAAAGAATACTTAAAAAGAGATGTAGACGCATCTTTATCTGGTGGAGAATTAAAGAGAATCGAAATAGCATCATTAATGGCTAGAAATCCAAAGCTTGCTATATACGATGAACCAGAAGCAGGGATAGATTTATGGAGTTTTTCAATGCTTGTTGACAGCTTCCAAAAATTCAAAGAAAACAAAGACCAAACAGTAGTTATTATATCACACCAAGAGAGAATAATAGACTTAGCTGATGAACTTATGATAATTGCAAACGGTAAAGTTCAAAATAAGGGAACTAGAATGGACATAATGCCACTAATTCAAAATGGTGCTAGCTGTGCCTGTCCTATAAAGGAGGTTGCTTTAACAAATGAAAGATAGTATGTTAGAAAATTTATTAAAAACAATAGCCGATATTACAGGAGAGCCTGCTGGTGCTTTCAACCTTAGAAAAGACGGCGTAGGTGTTATTAGACATTCTACAGAAAACGTAGAAATAAAATCAAAAGAAGACAAACCAGGAATAGACATAATAGTAAAACCTAATACAAAAGGCGAAAAGGTTCATATACCTGTCGTAATCACTGAAACAGGTGTAAACGATTTAGTATACAACGACTTTTATATAGGAGAAGGTGCTGATGTAGATATAGTAGCAGGCTGTGGTATTCACAACTGTGGAAGCTCTACTTCAGAACACGACGGTATCCATACTTTCTATATAGGCAAAAATGCTAAAGTAAAATACGTTGAAAAACACTACGGTGAAGGCGAAGGAACTGGAGACAGAATATTAAATCCTACAACTATAGTAAATATGGAAGAAGGATCATATTGTGAAATGGAAATGACTCAAATAGAAGGAGTTACTTCTACAGTCAGAGAAACTGAAGCTAACTTAGGTAAAGATGCTAAGCTTGTAATAACAGAAAAATTAATGACTCACGACAAACAAGTTGCAAAATCTAATGTAGTAGCAAACTTAAATGGAAAAGGCTCTACACTTCAAATAGTTTCTCGTTCAGTAGCCAAAAACGAATCTGTTCAAGCCTTCCATCCAATAGCAGTAGGTAACGAAAAATGTAGAGCTCATATACAATGTGACTCTATAATAATGGATCATGCTAAGGTAGCTTCTATACCAGAAATACAAGCAAACCATACAGATGCACAAATTGTTCACGAAGCTGCTATAGGTAGAATAAACAACGAGCAATTATTAAAGCTTGAAACATTTGGACTTGATGAAGAAGAAGCAGAAGCTGTTATAGTCGATGCATTTTTAAGCTAAAAAATTAAATCTATGTAAATCAGAACCGCCCGTTTTACGGACGGTTCTGATTTAATGTCATACACATAAGATACTTGGTTCCCTTCGTTGTTCAACTTGTAACCTGAACCTTCTGAAACCTTCTCATATGACTTCATGTCAGATATATAACGTAATCTTCGGATAAAAGCTTGGCGATCCTTGTTACTAGATGTTGCAGCATCAATATCAATCGAAGCATCGCTTTTCGACTTGCTGATAGCTTTTGAAAGGCTATCCTTCTCTTCTAAAACTTCTTGCATAAAACAAATGACCCTGTTAGTATCAAAATCAAGCTCTACTAACTCAGAAATATCTACTAAATCAGGACTAGGTTGAAAACCATATTCGTCTATAACAGTAGTAGAGTTAGAAACCTCAATAACCTCATCTTCTGCTTCTGGGTTAGCCTTACTTTTTAAATGAGTTTCCTTCATCTTAGTAATAAAAGAATCAGTACGTAAAAGGTCTATACCTTCTTCCATCAAACCATCTAAAAAGTTCATATAACGGAAAGACTCCTTCAATTTCATACTATCAACCTTCCTTTCATATAAAATCATATTAAAATATTATATGGACATCAGGATATACTATAATTTGCAACATCTATGGTATGTATAGTTAAACAAGTTAATCAATAACTTCTATTCCATCCTCTACATCTATATCATAAAAATATGTTGCTGTTTTTATCCCTTTTAAATTAATTGGATTGCTGTCCTTTTGTGATTGATACATAAACACAAATTTAAATACAAATCCCCAAAATGCACCTATACATTTTTTATCATAAACTGAAAATCCTCCTGTTAAAGTTTCATTTGCTGCTAAAAATACCTTTACTGGTGGAATTTTTAATACATCATTACAGAAAATAATATGGTTCATTAATTTAGGATCATTAACTGCTTTTATACATTCATCCCATATTTGTCCTGAATCTTTAAACTTTGAAAAAGGTTTATATTTATTTCCAAAATCGTCATTTATTTTAATTACTATATCTTTGCAAGTTATATTTTTCATTTAAATTTCTCCTTTATACCTTAATTATTATCCTTGTATTTATAAGTATAATAATTAAGGTATATTTATCAATAGATAATATTTTATTTCTATTACCTATTGACTATACAAGCTACTAAACAACCACATCATTGTATGGTTCATAATATGTGGCTGATTCTACTCCCTTCGTATTAATCTTAGCTCTTCCTTTCTTAGCAACCTTAAATACAAACTGAAATACAAATCCCCAAAACTTCCCTAAACATTGTTTTTCATAATTCAAAAAACCTCCGTGTAAAGCTGAGCTTGAATCTAGAAAAGTCTTAACCGGTGGAATACCTACGTTATTTTGACTAATAATATAATTCATCAAGCTAACATTACTCACTGCCTTCATACATTCATTCCATACTACACCTGACATTCTAACTCCTTGATAAGTTGTTTGAAAACTGTTAGTGATTGCAGTAATTATAGTGTTATGATTTATTGGCATATTGTTTTCCCCTTATTTATTAGAATTCATTAATTATCCTTTATTTATTAGGATATAAATATCTTGCTTTATTCAAGGTATATTTGTCAATATATAATAAAATTTTATATATATAACTAGTAAATTTACTCTTAATTATTTTAATAGGCTTATTAATATAACTTTTATTTATAAAATGTTATTTTACATAAAAATACTCTATACAGATAACTATTTTTTAGTATTTTCTGTACAGAGTATTTTTTAATTTATATTAAAACTTATTAACATCTAAAAATTTATACATCTTTAATGTTTGAGATCCTACATACACTTGATTTGCTTTTGGAATACATCCTTTTGAAACCTTATAATCTAATCCAACAAAATAACATGTTTCTCCATTATATTTTTTATCTTCGCTCTTACCAGCAACCTTTACACTTTTATAACTACCTTTTCGATAGTAATAATTTTCTACATATTTTCTGCTATATGGTTTTTTAACAGTAACTTTACAAGTATATTTTTTAGATCCAACTTTAGCAGTTATAGTAGCTTTCCCATTTGATTTCGCTTTAACTAAACCTTTACTAGAAACAGTTGCAACAGATTTTTTGCTAGATAACCAAGTAACTTTTTTACTAGTATTATAAACTTTTAATTTATATGTTTCCCCTTTTGCTAAATAAAGTCTAGTTTCATTTAATTTTGTAGTTGCAGCAAATGCTTCGTTTGTTTCATAGAAACTAAATAAAGAAAAAACTATTGTTAATGCTAAAAAAATAGAGATACTTTTTTTTATTAATTTTTTCAAATTTAACACCTCGATTTAAAATATATTTTAACACAATTTTACAAGTAATTAAATAAAACAAATTAAAATTTCTCCATTAACAAAAAATAAACTAAATTAACATGCTTCACACCATCTATATTATCTTCAAAAAAATCCTCCATAGAAACCACATACTTAGGATAATTGTCTTTAATTTTTTGCAAAAGTCAAACTCTCCATCAATAGCATTTTCATTAGCCTTTAATATGTTTTTTCCATCAATATCATATCTAAAAACTTTTTGGACTATAAAAGGAACTTTCTAAGACATTTAAATAATTATATATTGTATTTATATCGACATTTTTATGTATTATAAGCACAATAAATAATAATATTCAATAATTTATAGGGGGTGGCATCTTTGATGCCATTTTTTTATTTACAAGGAATTTATAACAATTTGAAATTGTGGATAATCTGTGTACAATAGTAATATGAACAATTGTAGAAGATATGAAAAAAGAAAAATAATAAATACAATTTTAGAGGATCATTTTGAAGAATTTAAAATCTCTAAATTAACAAGATTAAGAAATAAATAAAGAAATGCGTGAGCATATAATTGGAGTTGTAGAGAAAGCATTAACTTGTGGCAAAATAGAATACGGATATGTAAAATATAAATGTTTAATTTGTAATGAAGAATACATTCATGGATTTTCATGTAAAAGTAAGTTTTGTACTAAATGTGGAAGAATGTATTCAATTAATTGGGCAGAAAAACAGGCAAATAATATGTTGAAAGTAAAACATAGACATGCTGTATTTACAATACCAGAAGAGTTAAGAAATTATTTCTATAAAAAGCGTGAGCTATTAAAAGAATTACAAGATGCAGTTTATGGAGTAATATCATATTTTTACAAAAATAGAGTTAAAGGTAATTATCAACCTGGAGTCATAACTGTAGTTCATACATTTGGATCAGATTTAAAATGGAATCCACACATACATGCTTTATTTACCGAAGGTGGAATTGATAAGGAGTGTAAATGGTTTAAAAAAATAGATTATATTCCGTATAATTATTTGAAAAAGTCATGGGAGAAATTGGTTCTAGATATAATAAAGAATAATTTTAAGGATAACCAAACAAAAAAATTAATAAATAAATTATATAAAAGCCATGAAAATGGATTTTATGTAAATGCAGAAAGAGATTTAGTTGATATAAAACAAGCAGCTAAATATATAGGAAGATACTTGGCTAGACCAGCTATCGCTGAATATAGAATAACAAAATATGATGGTAAATATGTAACATTTTGGTACGAAAATAAAAAGCCTAAAAAGAAAATAGAAGTTACAATGACGGCAATAGATTTTATAGGGAAATTAGTGAATCATATACACCCGAAGGGGTTTAGAGTTGTAAGGAGATATGGTCTGTATTCGAGAAAGAAACATAAATTAAGTATAGAAATAATAAAATTATATAATTTCATAAAACAAAGAGATATAAATGAAATCATTAATACTGTAAAAAACAGGAATAAAAGTTTT
>NZ_JAXEWM010000251.1:0-7950 GCF_034113885.1 Intestinibacter sp. | reverse complement strand
GATTTGTCTATTTCTACCATATCGTAAGTTATTACTTCACCTTTCTTGATGTCTTTTAATACTTTTGTTTTTCTATCTACTAATCCTATTGGAACTGCATTCATTTCTTTTGCTGTTTCATATTTTTCTATTAATCCGTAGCAAGTGTATGCTCCGTATCCATCCATGTATTCTCCAGCTTTTAAGTCTTTCTTAGCTACAGTTATTACTTCTGCTACTAATCCACCTTTTGGTACTATTGTTCCTTTATTTTCTATTACTGCCATTGCTGCTGATAATGGTGTTTCTAAGCTGCATAAGTGATATGGTCTATATAATATGTAGTTTGGTCCTGGTCCCATGCTTAAGTATTCCATTTCGTCTCTTACTTCTTTTAATTTATGAGTTACTACTACGAATACCCCTGGTGCTATACCATTTACGAAATCTACTACTCCGTAGTTATCTAATACTCCACCTTCTGATTTTAATGAATATTTTTGTGGAACTTCTTTAACTGTTGCTTCTACACCATGTGCTCCTCTTACATCTGGTACATATCCTGTTGCATTACACATTAATGCCATTTCTACCATTGTCTTAGTTCCTTCTTTGAATGAAGTTATCATGTGTGGAGAAGCTCCTTTTCTTGCTGCTTCTTCTGCTACTGTATCAGGGTTACAATCATAATCTAATTTATTGTTTTTACCTTTTCCTATAACTCTTACATCAAATCCCATTGAAGTTGCGAAGTCATATAATCCCATTACTGCTCCTGGTTCGTCCCCTGCAGATCCTGTGAATATTACTCCTGCATCGTCAGCTAATTTTTTAAGTATTGGTCCTACTACACAGTCTGTTTCAGCATTTAACATTACTATATGTTTTTTGTTTAATATTGAGTTTAATGCTATTTCTGCTCCTATTGCTATTCCACCTGTTGCATCTACTACTACTTGGATTGATGGAGTTTTACAAGCTACCATGAAGCTCTTACAAGCTACATATTTTCCTTCTTGTATTGCTGCTTCTGCTGTTACTTCATCTTCTACTACTACTACTTGATCCTCTGCTATACCAGCTTTTATGAATGAAGCTTTTGCTAAGTCTACGTTTATGTCTGCAACTATTGATGGTATCATACCTTTCATGTTTACAACTTGACTTACCATACCAGTTCCCATGTGTCCTGCACCTATTATTGCTATTTTGATGCTTTTTCCTTGTACTTCTAATTCTTCAAGTTTTCTGTTTAAGTTATACATTTCAATTCCCCCTGTTTATATGTTTGCTTTTTAGCTTATTTTTAATTTAATGTATCAAACTTATTAGTATTCTGATAAGTTGAATTTTTTTAGTATATTTTGATTTATTATCTAAATCTATTTCTCTTATGATTTAAGTTTATAACAATAGAATTAAAAATTTAATACATTCTTTTTCCACGTTATGTGGAAAAATATACAATTTTCGTTCTGTATCAGAACATTTGTAAAAATAAATTATATAAATGTCTCAATTCTATATAAATCAAAAGAGACTTGATAATTTACACATAAACTTATCAAGTCTCCCTTATTTAAATATTTCTAAACAGTAGTATCATTAGCCTCTATTGCTTTATTTTCAACTATTTCATCAATCTGCTCTTCTTCTGATTTTTCGTCTACTTCAGAATCAACATCCTTCTCTCTTTCTCTTATGTATTGTACAGCTTGTATTATAACTTCTTCATCAGCAAACTTATTTTCCACTTCATCTAATGTAAGCCCTTCTATACCTTCAATCTTTTCAAATTTAGAAAATACAGTTATACCTTCAAATTTCTCGCCGTATTTTATTATTTCTTCTTCATCATCAAATGCTAAAAGCACTATTTTACCTTTTTTCGTAAATCCACCCTTTGTTCTCGCAGTAGAAACACCACCATATTGTCTAACTCTTCTTTGAGATGCTACGTATTTCTTATGAAGGTAATATGATGTTCCAAAATTTGCAAGATATAAAAGTATTAAAACTATAATTATTTTCATTTAAACACATCCTTACTCTATTATTTTATTGATATTTTTAATAATGTACTTGTCAAATCAGAAAAAGTTTTACATTTAGCCAATTGATTTATATATTTGTCATTTTGACCTAAGCTTAAAGCTTCTTCATATATTTTGACTAATAAATCCGTATTGCTATCATCACTAGAAAATGCTATCAACATAATTACTTTTATTTGTACTCCTAGATATTCTATCGGCTTATTTAAAACCCCAATTGATACATACATTTCATCTGATTTATCATTTACTGAGTGAGGTAAAAGCAATCCACTATTAAATATAGTTGGATGAGTCTTTTCTCTCTCAAGTATATCTTTTTTAAATTTTTCTCCAACAATTCCATCCTCTATCATAGAATCTATCATCGTTTTTAATGCAGCTGAAATTGTCTTTTTATTCAATACATAAAAATATTTCTCTTGTAAAAATGCACCTATCAATAAATTATCTGATAATTTTATGTTCTTCAAATTTTTACTTAGCTTACTGTTATTTAAATACATAATCTTTTCTATCTTATTTCTTAATTTATTTTCATCTAAAATAGCATCTATTTTCAATACAGCATTTGAATTTATATTTACATCACTTGTTGTAAATACTAAATCGTATTTGCTAAAATCAACCTCATCTATTTCAAACATCGAAAAAGTATCTATCTTTATATGTTGACCTATGATTTTTCTTATTCTAATCGTAATCAAATTCGTAGCTCCTAGGCCTGTAGAACATACAATAGCAACATTTCTCAATGTATTTGAAATCATATTTTTTTCTAAATAGCTTCCAAAATGTATCGCTATATATCCGATTTCATCTTCTGGAACAGTTAAATTATAAACATCTTCAATGACATCAGCAGTTATTTTTGCTAAATTATAAGGTAATACATAATTTTCTTTCATTTCATCTAATAATAAATTTTTTAGCTTTATCTTAAATAACAACCTATTTAAAGTAAACTCTAAATGATACCCTAAGCTATCTTTTAAAGATTGATCTTCTATTATAATTCCCATTCTAACATATATTTCTTTAAAAATTAGCTCCATCAAATCTTCAATATTATCGCGAAGTTTCGGCTTATTTGAAACAAATTTAGAAATTGGTGCAGCATTTCCACTTACTAGAGGTAATGTAAGATATAATGTTTCGTATTCATTTAAAGTTATATCAAAAATATCTTCTACTATAATTTTTATTTCCTTTGATATATTATACTCGTCATATGAACCTAATAAGTCGAAACGTTTATCGTACTCAAAAATTTCATTTCCGTTTTTTATTCTACCAACCTGAACTAAAATATATTTTATTGTTTCTTCAAAAATTTGGTCTGTAGCATAAAAGCTATCTTCCTTAAATAACTTTAATATTGAACTTTTTAATTTATTTAATAAATTTTCTTCGACATCTATAACATATTTTGAGTTTGTTAAATCGTTTTTTGAATCCTTATAGATATAATTTAATAAAAGCAATCTCTTATCAAATTCATTTCCCTTTAACCACATTCCAAAATTTTGTTTTTTGATTAAATCCAAATTATACTCATTCAATATTTCTCTAACTGATTTTATATCATTTACTATAGTCGTTCTACCTACTGAAATTTTATCTGCCAATTGATCTATAGTTATTACTTCATCAAATTCTGTAAAAAAATCTAATAAATACAAAATTCTCTCATCCTTGACATTAAAATCAAAAGGAATTTTTCTATTTTCTTCAAATAAAAGATCAAAAATTTCATTATCTCTTATTTCAAGCTTATATCCATGCCCTTTAACATATATTATTTGTGCTATATCTTCTCCTAAATTATCATTTAATTGTTTTATATATGTTCTAACACTTCTAGTTGTAACCTTCAATTCTTCAGCCATGTAATTTATATTTGCGAACTCTTTATTTTTACATAAAGTTAAAATTTTAAATTCTTTATAATCAATCGATGGCAATTTTAAACTATTACTCATGCGTGGACTCCTCCTTACATTTTTAGTTTATATTAAACCAAAAAAAATTTTAATACATTGTTTTTCCCATCAGCTTTGAAAATGTTTACCAAGAGTTTATTCAAGAACATTTGTAAAAGTAATTTATAATATTATCCCTTTTAATTATAATATTTTTTCCTAGATATGTATATTTTTTTTACAAATTATAAAAGAGAGTCTTATCGACTCTCCTCTATAAGCATATAATAAATTTACATTTATATATCTAAAACTATAAATTTGCCATGAATTTACAATATTTCTTATGTTAAATTTAGTTTTTAGGTTTTCCAAATATCATTCTACCTGCTGGTGTTTGTAGTACAGATGTAACTAATACAGTTATAGTTTCTCCTATGTATTTTCTACCTCCATCTACAACTATCATTGTTCCATCATCTAAATAAGCTATTCCTTGATTTTGTTCTTTACCTTCCTTTACAACTTGAGCTAGCATGTGTTCTCCAGGTATTGCAACCGGTTTTACTGCATTTGCTAATTCATTTATATTTAAAACTTCCACTCCTTGGAATTGAGCCACTTTATTAAGATTAAAGTCATTAGTGACTACTTTTCCTCCTATAGTTTCAGCTAATTTTAGTAGCTTACTGTCAACCTCTGGTATATCTTCAAAGTCAGCGTTACTTATTTCAACTTCTATATCAAGCTCTTTTTGAATTGAGTTAAGGATATCAAGTCCTCTTCTACCTCTAACTCTCTTTAAATCATCAGAAGAATCTGCTATATGTTGTAACTCATTTAGCACAAATCTAGGTATAACTAATTTACCTTCGATAAATCCAGTTTTACATATATCTGCTATTCTACCATCGATTATTACACTTGTATCTAATACTTTTGGTGGTATTTGTTTTACTATAGTTTCCTTTTTAGGTTGTTTTTCTTTATTTAAAGATGTTGTAAGCCTACTTAATCTATTTATATTAAACAGATCATCTCTACTTTTTAATGCAATTCTAATACCTAAATATCCCATAAATAGATATACTACTATAGATATTATAGCTGTTATAACTGGTATATTTATAAAAGTACCTATTCCTCCAACTATTAAATAAGCGATAACTAAACCTACTATAAGACCTACTGTTCCTAATAATATATCAGACTGCGGATATTTAGAAATTTCCTTGTCTAATACCTTTACACTATCTCTTACTTTTGAAATTATCCAAGGTCCTATTACGTAGAAAAATATACCAAATATTAAAGCTACTGCTATTGATATTATATATTTATAATCATTAACTCCAACAAATACACTTGGAAAATACTTAACTAAAAAAACATATACGGTTGTTCCTAATGCTGCACCTAATAATCCTATTAAAATTCTAATTATTTTACTTATCAAAGTGTCACCCCCTTAAAATTTACACTCCTTTGATTTAAACTTTATAATACCTTTTTCATATTATTATATATGACCATTACCTAATACTACTTTTAATTTTATAAGTCCATTTTTAATATATGTGGCTCTTATTTCGCCTATTCCCTCAACTTCATCTAATTCTTCTATTGAGGCCTGTAAAATTTCTTGGAAATTTCCAAAATAATTTACTAAATTTTCTATGATTGATGCTGGTAAACGATGTACTTTATTTAACATTCTATATCCTTTAGTTTGTACTTGTAAATCCATGTCTTCTGAAATTCCATTATAACCTAAAACTCTAGCTATTTTAACCTTATTTAATAAATCCTCTTGGGATAAATTTCTAATTTTCCTTTGACATTCATCTAAATCTATATTTTCTCTTTTATAGTCCTTTAATAATAAAAGTCTATTTTTTTCTGTTCCACCTATTAATTCTTCCAGCTGCATTCTTACTAGATATCCTTCTTCACCTAAATTAACTAAGTACCCTTCTATTATTTGCGCAACTCTCATAACTCTTTCCATACTTTGAACTACTACTATTACATCGTAAATTGTAACCAAATCATTAAATTCTAGTGAATTTAAATTATAAATAGATGTATCTAGAACATCCTTGTATTTTTGCAAAGTCTGTAAAGCTTGATTCGCCTTAGAAAAAACTTCAGATATTTCTTCGACAACGTATTTTTGGTCTCCTCTATATATTGTAATAACATTTCTTCTTTGAGAAATAGATATTACAATAGCGCCAGTCTGTCTTGCTACTCTTTCTGCAGTTCTATGTCTAGTACCTGTTTCTGTTGTTGGTATATTATAATTCGGTATTAACTGAGTATTTGCTAACAATATTTTTCTAGAATCTTCACTAAGCACTATAGCTCCATCCATTTTAGCTAATTCATATAAATATGCTGGTGAATAATCAGCATCTATTCTAAATCCACCATCGACAATTTTCATAACCTCTTCATTACAATCAAGTACGATAAGCCCACCTGTCTTTGCTCTCAGCACATTTTCTATGCCTTTTCTCAGTGGGGTTCCTGGAGATATCATTTTTAAAGCATGTAACAAACCTTCGTTATTAATTATATTATCCATAATTATTACCCCCTTAGCACGATATTTATTGCTTGTCTAAGATTGTCAACGGGAATTATATCTATACCTTTTACATCCTTTACTACTTCGTAATTGTTTTTAGGTATTACTATTTTTTTAAAGCCTAGCTTTTTACATTCTGAAATTCTCTTTTCAATATAACTTACAGCTCTTATCTCACCAGTTAAACCAACCTCTCCTGTAACAACAATATCTGATGCTATAGGTATATTTCTAAAACTTGAGGCTACAGCAATAACTATGCCCAAGTCTATTGATGGTTCATTTATTCTTATTCCTCCAACTACATTTATATAGACATCTTGATTTTGAATTTGTAATCCAATTCGTTTCTCAAGAACTGCTAATAATAAAGCAACTCTATTAAAATCAACACCTGTAGATGTTCTTCTCGCCATACCAAAATTTGTAGGAGCTACCAGCGCTTGTAGCTCTAAAAGCATCGGTCTAGTTCCTTCAACTGTTGATATTATGACAGAGCCTGATACATCTTTTGGCTTTTCAGAAATCAATACTTGTGAAGGATTTTTAAGCTCAACCAACCCTATATCCTTCATCTCAAATACTCCTAGTTCATTAGTCGAACCAAATCTATTTTTTACAGCTCTGACTAACCTATAAGAGTTATATCTTTCCCCTTCAAAATATAGTACTGTATCTACCATATGCTCTAATAGCTTAGGCCCTGCTAGAGCCCCTTCTTTAGTAACATGTCCCACTATAAATGTGGATATTCCCATCTTTTTAGAGATTTTCATAAATTTAGATGTTCCTTCTTTAATTTGGCTCACAGTACCAGGTGCTGAAGATATCTCTGGAGAATATACAGTTTGAATCGAATCAACTATAATCAATTCAGGGTTTAATTTTTCCAAATAGGCTTCTATTATACTTAAATTATTTTCAGCGAAAATATATAAATTTTGTGAATTTACACCTAATCTACTTGCTCTCATTTTTATCTGAGATTCAGATTCTTCACCTGATATATACAATACTTTTTTATTAGTATTAGCAACATTGCTAGATACTTGCATTAAAAGTGTAGATTTTCCTATTCCAGGATCTCCCCCTACTAAAACTAGAGAGCCCTTTACAATTCCTCCGCCTAAAACTCTATCTAATTCATCTATATTTGTGGTAAATCTTTCTTCTTTTACAGCTACTATAGAATTTATACTAACAGGCTTTGAATTTGATTTATCTATAACAAAAACTTCTTTTTTACTTTTCTTTTCTTCTATTTCTTCTACAAAAGAATTCCATTTCATGCACTCTGGGCACTTACCCATCCATTTACTGGTTTCATAGCCACATGACTGACATACATATTTAGTTCTAATTTTTGCCATTAAATTTATCACCCTTAACATATCATTGTATTATT
>NZ_JAXEWM010000250.1:0-27047 GCF_034113885.1 Intestinibacter sp. | reverse complement strand
TGGTTTTATGGATTTTTATAGATTTATATTAGCTGTTACATGCCCCTTTCAATATATTTAAATCCTTTTGTAATATAGTATTTTTATCTTAGTATTTATTTGTTACTAAGTTTTATTAATTAAATAGTAGTATCTTTTTTTATAAAAGTCAACTACTTTTTAATCCTAATAAATGGGAAGATGGATTTAGAGTTAGAAAGTGTGATTAATTATGAAATGTTTCTATTAAATAAAACAAATTAAAATTTTTCCATTAACAAGAATTTTACGATTCTCTCTAGTAGCTCTATATTTCTTATTTTATATCTTTGAATAGTATCTCTTAAAAGTGCTGATGAATAAATATCACTCACAATCTTATATGCAGATTCTATATCATAATTTCCTGTATGAACTGCTGGGAATCCTCCAAGTCTTATAAATCTTTTTAATTCTTCTCTAGTATTTATATCATCTATATGGTTTACTTGCTTCCTAAAGTCTAAGTATTCACTAAATGATAGAGTATTAACAACCATAATAAATAATATTATTCAATATTTTTTAGGTTTATAACCCTAAAAAATATTATATTTAATTATATTTTTATGGTTACATCACCAAAAATAAAACAACTGTTACTTGCGATTCCCAAGATTTTTTAGACTTGGGATTTATTTGATTGAATATCCTAATTTTTCCAATATTTCCGAATCCAAGTTATCCAGAATATTGCTTATATCTTGAATTTTTTCCGACCAATGTGGAGAAACTTCATCCTGATGACATAATGCAAGTCCATGTTTGTCATATGTTTGTAAAACTTTTGAAAGTATTGAATCATGAGCCATACAATATTCATCTTTATGTACTTCAAAAAAATCTTTTTCTACTAAATAATAAATCCCATCATATGGATAATTTGCTCCCATTCCGCTACCACCATGAATGTTCAAACTCAATATATAATAAGTTACATTATCTTTTTCTATCAAAAAACCACTCTTAAAGTTAATATTCATGATTACTCCTCCTATACAATAATAGTTAAAATTTTTTATTTATTGTATTACTTTAATTTTTGTAAAATTTTTAAAATACTCTCCTCGCATAAATCAATAAATTTCTCAAACTTATTTTCATCAAATAAATCTAAATACGCTTCGTTGAAATCTTTAAAGTTAGGAGATAAAGCTCCATTACCCTCTGGTAAGTACTCCCAATAAATCCACCAACCTCTGATATTATTTCCGCAATCAAACAATAATTTATCTACCTGATCTTTATCTAACTGTTGTCCCTCTGATTTACCATTTTTTGAAGTGCAAAATCCTACATATAGACGGTGATCTATCTCAAATCTCAACAACAAATCTACTTCATCATCCAATTTTTTGATAAAATAGCTAAGACCTGGATAAGTAGAACTTTTTTTATTATAGTATGTATTTACAAGATTATAATTATTGCTTTTATAAGAATATCTCTCCAATTTATTTTCTAGGTTAGATACATTATCAAGGCGACTTTCTATTGATTCTAAAACCTTCTTTATCATATTTATATTGCATATTTTTAAGCTTTTTTCTATCTCAATTGCAGTTTTTATGTTTTCCTTTGAAGATGATATTATATTTACTATTTCTTGTTCTTTTTCTTCTATTAATTGATTTGTCATACTTCTCACCACTCCTATAAACTGTAATATAGTTTCTCTAATTGGCGCTATTTTTATAGTTTCAGCTTGTGAAATACACTGATTTAACCAGTCTAAAATCTCCTTTTCAAAGGATATCTGACTTACCTCTTCATATCCACCACCTCTAACTCGAGTCAATCCTTTCGCACTTTCCACGCTTGGAGCTTTTCCATCTAAAGTCAAATAAAATACATTTGAATTTTTAGAATAAAACTTATAGTAATCAAAGCATTGCTTATACTGATCCTTGGCATAAATTTTCACCTCTATAGGAATGTATTTATCCCCTATTTCAATGGCTAAATCAATTTTTCTTCCATTTGAAATCACATATTCCTTATGAACAACAGCTTTTTTATACTCATAATCGCTAAATTTCATGTGAAGTACATTTTCCACGAAAAGCTTTAAATATGTATATCCTTGATAGTGGCTCCCATTTGGACTTATAAGCTCATATATAAATTTACATATGCAAACTTCATCTCTAGATATATTTAGGATATCAAATATGTTGAAATATCCACCTGTATTTTTATTTATCAACTCATATTTTTCTGAAATATGTGCTATATCTGATAACAATAATTCTATTTTCATTTATTTTCTCCTTAATGATAAGCTTATATTTCCATTGTAATTATATTTAACAACTTTGTGATGAATTTTTTCCAAAATTATTGTGTATTTACTAATTTTTATTTTTAAATGGACATAAGAAAAGTACCTCTATAGAGATACTTAACTTTAATTGTATGTGTTTCCCTTATAATTTATTATTTTTTAAGGGAAAGTTTATCTTAGTAAGGGAATTATTTTAGTCTGATATAGTGGGTTGCCTTTCCAACACCCTCACGCTTTAATTCGCCAGATTTAACCATTTTTCTTAAAGCACCTTCAATAGAACTTACACTTAAATGTGGGCATAATTCTCTAATATCCTGCTTCGTGAATTTTCCAATCTTATTTAGTGTTGCTTTCCTTACCATTTCTATCGCAGGGAGTTTTTCTTCTACAATAGAAAATCTATCTTCAAAATCATTATAGGCAGCTAAAATTATACTAAGGATATATTTTATAAATGGAACAACATCTTCCGTCCCTTCATGCCAACCATGTTGAGCTTGATTTAATGCGTTATAATACAAGTCCTTGTTTTTAGCAATTTTAGCTTCTAAAGATATATATTTACCAACGTAGAAACCATTACGATACAAAAGAAGTGTAGTAAGCAATCTGCTCATTCTTCCATTACCATCATTAAATGGATGTATGCACAAAAAATCATGAATAAATATAGGTATGGCAATTAATGGTTCAAGTTCAAAATTTCCAATAACCTTGTTATACTCCTCACATATTTTGTCTAGTGCCTCGTTTGTTTCAAATGGAGCAATTGGTGTAAATATAATTTCTGTATGTCCATCAGGATAACTTGCACTAATATAATTCTGCACATTTTTTGTCTTTCCTGCCATAGGATTATTCATATAGCTGTACATAATTTTATGAAGCTGTAGTATATAATTTTTTGATATTGGAATAGCGTCAAAGCTTTCGTGAATAATATTTAATGCATCACGATATCCAGCGATTTCCTGTTCATCACGATTTTTAGGAGTAGTTTTTTCTTCCACAAGTTGTTTGATACGAGTGCTTGTAGTAACAATCCCTTCAATTGCATTTGATGCTTCAGTACTCTGAATCTTTGCAATTTCGACAAGTTTTTCAAGCTCTTCAGGTCTTTGTTTAAGATATAACTCTTGTTTACCGGCTTCCTTGTATATTGCAGCTATATATCCGAGAATATCTGAATCCCATTTCTGATCTTTAATTTTAGAGTAATTAAATTCTCTCATTCCCTTAATCACCATTCCTTTCCCTTAAAATATACTATAATTTAAGGGAAAAATCAATTATACTGAATATATCCCCTTAAAACTTATCTATATTTAAGGTAAAACCTTTTAGATATATAGTATTCCCTTTAAATCATATATCTATTCAATATTTAAAGAACTGTTTCTAAATAAAAATAGTCTGTGTATTTAAAAATATTTTTATAAACCATACACAGACTATTTTCTTATTCTACAAAAACAATTTTATCGAAATAGTAATCACACCAAGTATGAAAAGACACGTACCGACAACTCGATTCAGTCTCTTAATCTCGCACTTATTCGCAAACTTAGCACTCACATAAGCACCCAACACGCAAAACGCCACGACAATCAGCATAGGAATATAATCCATATGAGCTCCCATAGCAACATGGCTGACTGCACCAGTTAGCGCCACAAGTGTCATAATCATTGTACTTGTACCAACTGCTACCTTTAGGTTGTATCCAAGGACTATCGTAAATACTGTCAGCATCAAAACTCCGCCGCCGCTTCCAGTAAATCCGCATACCCATCCTATGCCGCATCCTAGAAACATTGCCAAGGCTCTCTTTTTAATTCCGATATCTGCTGAGCCGTCCTCTGCATCGTTGCCCTTAGTCACAGGTCTAACTAAGAATTTTATTCCCAGAAAAATCGTAGTCGCCATAGAGATATATCCAAGTCCGTCTGGCTGTGCTTGTGAGAAAAGATATCCACTGTAGCTTCCAATAACCGTACCTAAAAACGCTGTGATTGCAACGAATACGCCGTTTTTTAAATCTATATTTTTATTCCTATAATAAGTGTACGCTGTCAACATACTCGCGAGAACGTCAGCCGCCAACGCTACTGTGACCGCATCGTAGCTCGCCCATCCACATAAGCTCGTCAAAAGTGGAGTTATAACTACTGCCGCCGAAAGCCCCGCAAGCCCTGTGACAACACCTGCTCCTAATCCTGCTAAAACATAAACTACATATAATATCATATTTGTCTCCTTCTATTTTGTCATTTTTGATTTGCTTTTTTATTTTAATTCTTATTTATGTACTGTATTTTAAATTTTACATTTTTTATTGTAATTTGTATACTTTTCGCAATCGTTTACCTTATAATAAAAGTAAATAAAATAAGAGGAGGGAACACGCAATGAAGCAAAACAAATTTTTAAGTATTTTAATCAGTTTTTCTATAGTATTTATATTGGCTTTTACAAGTATATCTCAAGCTGCTGAATCTACTGGATATTCTGGTCCTAGTTCTAGCATAAAATCAGGAGATTATATGTACTATTCAGTATATGGAGATATATATAAGGTAAATGTAAACACTAGAAAAACATCACTCGTTAAAAATAATCAAGGTGGAGAGATTTACAATTTAACAATTAAAGACGGTTGGATTTATTATACTCTTGATAAAGAAGGCTATGGCGGTTGTTATGATCCATACATTTACAAAGTTAGAACAAATGGTAAGGACTGCAAATCTTTAAAAAGAGGCTACAACCCTGTTGTGTATAATAACAAAATTTACTATATTAAATTAAAAAGTGATCCTTATGGAGATTTAGGTATAGTTGGTATTTACAGAATGTCTTTATCAGGAAATAGCGATACTTGTATAAAAAAATCTAGCGAAATTTCTAAATTTTTAGTTTATAAATCAAATATTTACTATATTACTTGTGATTATCTATATGGAAATGGATATTTAAAACGTACAAGCTTATCAGGTAGTTCAACAAAAACAATGACTTCAAGTATAGACTCTGATAGTGATTTACAAGCATATTATGACTACATATATTTTAATGTTAATGGTAACATATATAAAATTAAAACTACCTCTACAACTAAATATAAAGTTAAATCTAATGCTGATCTTCAAGATTTAAGTAATGGATATGTTTACTATATATCATCTAATAAAGCTTATAAAATGAAATTAAGTACTAAATCTACAACTCGCATTACTAGCAAAACTTCTGTAAATGATATAAGTGTATCTGGTAGTTATATGATTTTAACTTATTTTACTAATAGTATGAATAATACTAATAAGTATTTCTGCACTACTAGTGGAAAAAATGGAAAGCTATTAAAAAGTTATTACAGTGAATAATTATATACAATAACTACATAAAAAGGGAATGAATATAATTAAACTTATTTTATTCATTCCCTTATATACATTTATGAAGTTCTTTCATTAATTTAAAAAGTAACTTGTTCCACCTTAACCTTATACCCGTAATCCTTATCGAGCTCGGCCTTGTTTTTCGTATAAAATCGCCTTCTATTCGCATCGAACTTCAGATTCAAGCTCCTCTTCTGAATCCCCGTAATCCTGTTTTTCAAAATAGACGCAACTGTCTTCTCCTCGCCCCTCTCGAGCTTCAAAATATAGTCCGCCAAATTCGGAATCTCACTCGCTCCAGATATCTCAAACACATGCGACTCCCTACTCATAGTCACACTTTTATTCGGATGGGCGACTAGAATTATCGCGAGGTCGTACTTTTTGGCAAGCGACTTCAGCATTTTCACTGTATTGATTTGCTTTTCGTACTTGTCGGAACCACTACATTCGAGCGTCATCAGGTTGTCCAGCACAAATAATTTCGTCGATTTTTTGACTGCTAGATGCTCTATAACGCTTGATAAGTGAGCCTCGTCAGCACCTACATCCTTTGAAAATATATAAAATTTCTCCCTAGTCCATTCGGCAATCATCTCATGCGCCTCCTTAGTTACCTTGAGATATTCGCCGAAAGTATTTTTGCACCTTCTGATGTCCTCCATATTCGCGACCGTCTTGACAAACCACTCCATAATCATCTGGTAAGTAAGCTCACCAGAGTACAAAAACGCTGGATGACCTAAACTGATCGCATTTGCTATAATCTGGTTTATGATCGTACTTTTTCCAGAAGAAGGCTCGCCCGTCAAAATCGTCAAAGTCCCGTAATTCAGCCCTCCACCTGTCACCAAATCTATAAAATCAAATCCGGTCTGAATAGTTCCAGGCGTCTCGATTTCCATCGGAATTTCCGCAGCCTCAATGTACCAATCCTCTACATTTCCCGATTCAAGTATAGTCGTTTTCAAGCGTTCGACAAACTTCAACAGCTCTGACTGAGGAAGCGCCTTTAAGTTTTCATCAGTATAGCGCATCATCGTCGAAACATTTCGCTTCATCGAAAGCTCCTTGACTATCTTTATGTAGTAAATGGCATTGCTACTAGTCGGCACAGCAGTCACCAAGCTAGAAATATACGCCATCCCACCGATTTGATCCATTTTGCCGATATTTTTGAGCTCGTTTTGAAGCGTAACTAGATCGACCTCGGTATTTTCAGCGAAAATTTTATTCATAGCCTTGTATATTATCTGGTGCTCATTTGCATAAAAATCCTGCGCCGATAAATTCACCTGATTGCCCTCAAGTATGACCTTCGAATCTATTAAAATAGCACCTAAAATACTCTGTTCTGCAGATAAGTTGTATAAATCTTGCATAATTTCTCCTCCCCTTCCGATATAAATTTAATTGCAAGACAAAACCACTAATCTACACTCAGTCGAAAGCCTTATACCCTAAACTACTACAGCCTCCATTTTGTAAATTGGCAAAATTAACCCTTCTAGCAAACACAGGATCCTCTAGTTTTCGCTTCAAAACCAGCCTATCGTAGTATTTTCTCAAGCTATTCGGACATAGTACGACAGAATTCCAAAAATTATTCGGCATATGAACCCATCTAATCATGTCCGCAATTTCCTCAGCACTCCTCTTATCAACCCTAATCATCAAGCCAAACGTCTTTGCCCATTTCTTGAAATTAGGTTTTTTCGCTCGAGGGTTGTTGAACAAAATATTTTGATACAAAATCTCACCTAGTCGATACTCGTCAAGAGTTTCGACGGAGATGTTTTTTATTTTAGTAGATTTATATAGTAGATTTATTATTTGTTCCGGTTTTTGGTCAATTATCTTCGGTTTTTCATCAATCACCCTCGGTTTTTGGTCAATTATCTTTGGTCGCAAATCTGCTACTTCTATTGATTTGTTATTTTCTACGGTTTGTTTTTCAACGACTTGTTCTTTGACTGGCTCTTTATTTATTTCCTCATCCTCTGCTAGAAACATATCAAACGGCGTAGAGGCATCCTCGACTTCTCGCCCTCTAATATCTCTAAACTCATATATGTAATTTTCTACATAAGAATTTTCCGCACGATTATCAAAACCGTCATCTAGACGATCCTCATCGTAAATCATATCGACTATTTCATCTGGATAATCGATATAGTTAATCGGCTCCTCGTATTTTTCGTGATTCTCTTGGCTACTGGCATAATTTACCTTATAATTCACCAAAAGATCGTAGTTTTTAGAAAATGTAAAATAAGAATATGTACCGCGATGCTTAATAGTTATTCGTTTTAATATATCTTTTTCACACATTTTTTTAAATCTTTTATAGACCGCATCCTTTTGTATACTTAAAAGGTCATAGTCCTCCATAAACTTCGAATAGTCTACCCAATAATATTTGATTCCATCTTCTATTCTTGAAATCATTCTTCTAGTATTTACAAAATCAGTAAACCATCTAAGTATGAATAAATCAATATAATCGATTTGTAATTGTTTTGCTATCTTTGAGGAAAACCCCAATATAGTGAATTTCATGGTTCCTTCCTTTCTTGAAATAATCTGTTCTAATATTAAAATAAGCTTTTCTCATCATTTCCATAAAATAATTCCTCCCAGGTAAACCAACCTAAACTCATAAATGGCAGTTATTTTCTTTTAAAAAATTAGAATTCCCCCTATATAATCCTAATTTTTTAACATCAACATAAAATTATCATCATCTAATTATATAATACATCAAATCTCCCACGAAAAAGGTTGAAACTTGCGGTTTTATAATTGTCGATTTAATGCCATGGAATATTCTGAAACCCTTGAAAATACTGAATAAAAGACCCTCTTTTTTCGTTTATAAAAGACAAATTTCAAATATTTAACATACTTTTAACATTTCCTTTTCCTATATATAAATTGGCATTATTTTCGAAATAAAAACTCACCTAACATGGTGAGCTTTCTTATTTATATATAAGCTTTTCATACATTAAAAAATATAATTTTTAACTATTATCCAATAGATTCCATACCTATTCCAGCTTCTTCACATTCTTTTGTATTCTTACAAACAGGATAATTTGTACATCCCAAAAATTTTCTTCCATAACGATTTCTTTCAACCATATATCCACCACAGACCTCACAAACTATTGGATGTTCAAGTATTTCCAACGAGTTACTTGTAAAATCACAAAGCGGATAATTGCTGCATCCTAAAAATTCTCTATCTTTATATCTTCTCTTAACTAAAATTCCATCTTTACACTTAGGACATTTAGGATTTTCTGAAATATTTTCTTTAGATACAGCTTTCACCTTAATTTTAAACGCCTTTTGTAATTCATCACAGAAAATTGAGGAATTCATCTCTGGCACGATTAAGTAGCATTTATTTTTCGTTCTAGTCAAAGCAACGTAAAATAGTCTTCGTTCTTCTGCAAGTTCAAAATCCTCCTGTCTAGTTAAAACAAAATCTAATACAGGATCATCAGTCATTTGATTAGGAAATCCTGCTATTTTATTTTCTAGGTTTATAATGATGACATTTTCTCCCTCTAATCCCTTTGACTTGTGTACTGTTAAATACTCTATTTTTAGATCAGGATACTTCTTATATTTAACAATATATTTTCCCGCCATCTCTTTAATTTCGATTGGATTATCATTTTGATCATCTGAATCATCATTTTTTAACATTTTAATATCAAAATTATTTCTTCCCAAGATAACTATATTAGAATTCGTACCAAATTCACTAACTATATCCTCAATAGCACCTTCAACTGCCTGTAATATATCACCCATATAACCAATTATATTTATTGGATTTTCACATTTTTTATCAGATTTTAAATTTTTAACTAATTGTTCATCATTTTTCATTACAAATTTGCCAGCTATATCGATTAAACTTTGTGAATTTCTATAAGTTTTCTCTATTCTCAACAGTTCATAATATCCTACACATTTGCCAAAATCAGTAAATAAATTTATATCACTTCCTGCAAATCTATATATTGACTGCCAGTCATCTCCCACACACATAAGCTTTGCATTTGTCTGTCTCTTTATTTCCTTTATTAAATTAAATCTACTTTGTGATATATCTTGATATTCATCTATTATGATATACTTATAATCAAACTTTACTTCATCATTTTTTATTATATTTGTAGACTCAATTATCATATCGTTGAAATCTATTTTAGAATTTTCTTCTAAATATTCTTCATATTTTTGATAAATATCTTTAACCATATTCATAAACAATAAATTTCTTTGCTTATTAAAAGGATTTTTCATTTTATTAATATCTGCAATAAATTCATCGAATTTATCTAACTTATATCCTCTAGATTTAAATAGATTGATAAATGTGGATATTAATTTTCTCAACTCTTTAAAATACTTATCTTCTTTATTGGTTATTATCGTATCATAAACCTCTCTATAATCTACTTCCCCAAATTCAACTCCTAGTTGACTAAGCTTACGTCTTAATTCTTGTAATAGAATTCCTTGACTATTGTAATAAGAATACGTCTCAACTAGTACAGTATTATTTTGACGATGTAATTTTCTCTTCCAATCCATTCCCTCTATATATTTTTTCTCCTCTATTGGACTTAACTGAGGTGCTTTATTGTATTCATTTACACCAAAATGCTCTATGTATATATCATATTCAGGTAAATAAAAATCCGGTGAATAATGTTTTCTATAATTATCTTTTATGTCGTATGGATATTTTTTTTCATAAACATACTCTACATTATTTAGATAAAGATAATTCGCTATCATTACTTCTTCTAAACTCTTTACTCTCTCACCTTTTATTGTGCGTCTTTGATTTTTTAGTATTTCTTCATTTTCTTTATTAAATTGGCTTATTTGTTGCTTACCTTTTAAAGTTGTATAATCTATATGCTTCATACGTTTATAGTATTCACCTATATTATCGTAATTATCAATATCTGGAGGTATGTTTATATAATAACCATAAAAATCTATCAAGCTTTTTAATTTTTTTTCGTCTTTGTAAATTACATTTTTAAAATATTTATCTATAAAATCATTTAAATCATCTGATATATCAGGGCTTTTCTTTCTCTTTTGTTTTATAATATCTAGACCTAATTTATGAAATGTTTTTGATTCTATATCTATATTTAATTTATCAGATATTCTCGCAGTCATCTCTTGTGCAGCTTTTCTAGTAAATGATATAAGCAGAATTTCTTTTGGATTAATATTTTTCAAATCAACTAGATATTTAACCTTGCCTGATATTGTAAGTGTCTTTCCACTTCCTGCCCCTGCTAATATCAGGGTATTATCTTCATCCACAACTACGGCCATTCGTTGTTGATTGTCTAAGCTTTTACCATCTATATTGCTCAATAAGTCCGAACTACGAGACAACTCCTTATTGACATATTCTTTATTCCACTCTTTTCTTAAATCCTCTAAATTAGAATATATTTGCAAAAATTCCTTTATTTTTTCATTATTATGATTTTTACATTCTCTATATAATCCCTCGTATCTTTCAATTAAATCCACTTTAATAGAATAGGTGAAATATTCCTTTCTATACAATTCTATCTCTTGTAAAAATAAATTTACTTTTGATATCTTGTCTTGTAATAATTGTTTTTTCTCTTGTACATTTTTTACATACTTAATCCCCACAAATAGAACTATTATTAGTAATATTAAAATAGCGTATACCATAGTATTTATTTTCCCCCTGCGACATTGTAAAATTTATTTTTTACTTATAGTATAGCATAGAAAAAAGGAAGCCACTTATTATAGTAACTTCCTTTGATAAAAATCTATTTAATAGCGTCTCTCTCTTCCAAACTAAAATACTCAGACACCTTGTTCCCCATTCTTCCGATAAATCCAGCCATATTTCTAATATCCTTTATAGTCTCGTCCTTATCAGCTACATCTGTCACAAGCTCTCTACGTCCGATATTGCTGTACTTATAGCATACGAACTTGTCGCCAGCTTGCCATACTTCTCTTCTCTCGCTGCCGGCACCATTTTTGTAGTCTATTTGTGTTCCGAAAACAAGCTTCTTATCTTCTATAGCCTTGAATTCAAGCTCTATCTTGAAATCGTCGTCGACATCTTTATGCTTATTTAAAACAGGCAATTTGCTGTATATCTCAATAAATTCGCCAAATGTGATTTCTTCTCGTTTCGCTTTATCGAACACGATTACAGGCATTTGTTCGTAGCTGTCTAATTCGTAAAATTGCACCTTGCACATGCTTTCTGTATCTATGTATAGCCCTGATTCTCTCATAGATTTGACGAAATTTAGAATTTCCTCAGCGCCTTCTAATCTCTCAAAAGTTATCAGCTTAGCATCACCTGCCATGACTTTTTCCACACTTCTGAAAAATTTAACTACGCTATTTGCAACTACTAATGATTTTTCCACATCGTCTATGCTCCAGAAGCTCTTTAATTTAGGTAAATTTGTGATTTCTAGCATAGATCTTATAGATACGACTGCATCGAATTTTTCTTGTTTGAAGAATTTATCGATTTTTTTGGCATCTACTACTTCGAATTTTACATTTTGTAGGCCTAGTTTTGCTGCGATTTCTTCTGCACATTTGATGCCCTTTTTGCTCTTGTCAACTGCAACTACCTCAGCATTTGGATAAGCAGTTGCTAAGAAGCAAGTAGCTATCCCATTATCGCAGCCTATGTCTAGGATTTTCTTCCCATTTAGATCAGCATTTTCAATCATCCAAGTAAAAAACTCTCTATACAAATCATAATAATACCCAGCAAAATCCATGCTTGTGTCTAAATCCTTATTTTTCACTGAATATATTTTACCATTACCAGTATCCTTTCTAAGTGACATCGCTAAGTCTATGTTTTGAGTTAAGTTCACTCCATGCTTTTCGTCTATTTCCTTGAAAAACTCGTCGCGATCCTTAGCTTCTTTTAATCCTATTTTTTCAAAATATTGGTCTATTACATTTAATTGTTCCATAATTTCCAATTTACTCCTTCTAAAATTATTCCCCATCTTATATTCTTTAATACTCTAATAATTATAATACCATATATTTACACTTTTACCTACATTAGCAATTTACCGTTCTATAAAATATTCTTTAATTAAATTCTTCATATCTCTTAAAATCCTCTCACTTTCAATATAGGATTAGTCAAATCTTTTACTATATTAAGAGGCTTATTCTCTTGTTTACTAATAGCATATCCTAACTCTTTATCTTGCTCCACAACATAATAATTCACTTTTTCATGTTTTTGTTTAGAATTATATATCAAACTCTGTATTATATAAGGACTATGAGTTGTCAAAGCAAAAGGAACATCGATATCAAATAAATTTTCGATAAAATCCAACTGCCACTCAGGATGCATACCTTCCTCTGGCTCATCAAACATAAGCAGTGTATCGCTATCTATGCTCTTATTTCTGAGCAATTTATCTAACATTATAAACAACTTCTTACCAGTCGCCAACATCTTCATTTGGATTTCATTTCCATTTTCCTTGTAAAAAGCATATCCTGATTCATCAAATCCCAAACCATCCTTCACCTTGAAATCTTCATCAAGCATATCTATAGATTCTGTATTTAACTTGTCTATCAAATCCTTGTCTTGTATAGATACTAGCTTTGATTTGTTAAATGAATCCGAAATCGAAGTGTCTGCTAAACTGATTAAATTTGAGTAATTAAGGACCTCTGTAGATGAAATCAAGGTTGCATCTTTAAACCACTCGTAATTTCCTTTATAACGAACCCTCATTTTATTTTCTTTATTAAATTCAATATTTAACTCAAATTCTTTATATGAAAATACAAATCCGCCTAAAGCTTCTCCAAATCTCAATATATTCTTTCCTAAAGTAGAATTTAAATATCTCAATATATATCTAAAATATAAATAACCTTTTAAATCCTCAATAGAATCATTTTCTCCAAAATGAATATTATATTTTTTTATAAACTTAGCTATTTGTACCTTTTTCTCATTATCATCGTATTCCGATATTTTATCTATAAAATCTTCATATATTTTATCACCTAAATTAACAGCATTTATTATAGAAAAAATAATTTTAGTAATAGTAGATTTTCCTATATTATTATGACCAGCTATTACACAGTTATCATCTATAATTATGTCTGCATGTTTTAAATTTCCTATATTTTTTATAGTTAATATAGCCGAACAACTTTTATTCATTGAATTAGGCATTACTAAACCTCCTTATCTTTCGATATATATTTATTTCTTTATATTGCTTATTTATTCCTTTGTACATTAATATTATACTATTTGACTTAATTTATAAATTATTTTCTTTATAAATAGTATTTCCTTTTTCTACAAAAAAAGCTGGGTAAAAACCCAGCCCTTCATCACTAATTCAATATCATCAAAATTATTCATCCAAGTTAATACAGAAATAAATCTTAACCTCGCTATCCTTGAAATACATCGCATAAAACTCGCAATCATCATCTTCATCATAAAAATCTTCAAATAACTCAAATTCCTCTGTATCATAAACCATTTTTTCAACGGCTTCTACAGGAAACTTCTGCATATTTACCTTAGTATTAAAGCTTATATTGTCTACCCCTTTGTCGCATGTCACCTTTACATGGAATGCATCGCTTAGATATATATCAAAAGCGTTTGTCTTGATGTATATGCATTCTAAATATTTATCCCCTATTTTATTTAATTCTTCTAAAATATCTTTAGGTGTTGTAAATTCCTTCATATTCTAGCCCCCCTGTTTTGAATGTTATATTTATTATTTACCCATATTGTAATTTGTTAAAAAGTTTTTTCCATATTTTTTAATAACAATCCCAATTATAAAGAACATTACTAAAATCTCTATTTTTTAAATCCTCTGAACTAATAAAGAAGTTACCAACTCCTGAATCTCCCCACATTATATGTATATCCTCATCATCATCGTCAAAACTATCTATTTGCAATAACAAAGTATCATGCCCATTGTAATTATACTCCCTAAGATCTTCTTGTGTAAAATAAGGATATCCTCCTATTTTAATTTCCTCGCCTGAATCATTTTCTCTTGAAATTCGATCATAAAGGTCAGAATCAAATTTGTCTATATCAAAAAAAGCATCTATAGGCTCATTTGGAAATTTTCTATTATATTTTTCTACAAATATATCATCATATCTAAAGTCTTCAAATGACATACCCTCTTCAGTAATTTCAAACTCCATTTTAAATTCGCCCTCAAACACAAACCACTCGTCTTCGTCTTCATAATAAGGATTGTAGATTTTAGATACGTCTTCTTCTTTTACATTTTTATCAATTTGCTCGTAATATATCACTCTAAATGTATCCTGACTTGCAGAATTATCAAAGTCTAATCCATAGCATTCATCGGCAAGAACGAAAAATTGCAACAATCCCTCGCTAGGCAATTCCTCCATTCCTTGTAAATCTTGTAGATTTATTTGTGCCAATAGTTTAAGCTGTCTACCCTCCTTATCTACAGGAAGTTCTTTATTCTTAGGTAGATAAGGTATTCCACCTAGCTTTGAGTCCATTAAATCAGTTTTTTTGTTTTTTTAGATTGACATATGCTACTTTTTTAGATGTATCTTTCTCTATCTCTTTTAATATCTCTAATATAGCTTCTCTTTTACTCATAATACTCACCTCTTTTAATTTATAATTAAATTATACAATAAATCCTCAACTAAAAAATTATCCTTAAACAAAAAGAGACTATCGATTTTATTTCGATAGCCCCTCAATATTTTCTATTTTTATAATATGTTAGCAATGTATATTAAATCTTTTTACCTAATAAACCCTAAGCATTATGTAATACTATCTTACCAGGAGCTTTTCCTGTAAGTTTCTTATCATGGTAAACCACTTCGCCACCAACTATAACATATTCGATACCTTCTGATACTAAATCAGGTTCTTGATAAGTATTTCCAGGACCTATCTTATCGTAATCGAAAATAACTAAGTCAGCATCATAGCCATCTTTTATAGCTCCTTTATTAGCTATTTTGTATTTAGTAGCAGGTAAATTAGTTATTTTTGCTATTATTTCCTCAAGAGTGAATAAATTATTTTTCTTATGGAAATAATCTATAGCATGTGGGAAAGTACCATAAGCTCTTGGGTGACATTTTGATTCAAATGATTTAACTATTCCGTCTGTTCCTACGACTGTATTTTCATTTTTGATTATGCTGAATATATCGTCTTCACACATAGTGAAGTATATTGCTGTACAAACACCTTTATTTTTAATTAGTATATCGAAAAATGCATCAAAAGGATCAGCCCCTATTTTTCTAGCATAATCAGCTATAGTCATTCCAACTGGATCCTTGAATTCAGGACAATCAGCTATAAATATACCTTCAAATCCACCAGCATTTAAATAGAAGTTTTCATAATCTTCAGTAGGGTTAAGCATTTCAGATTTAATTTCTTCACGCATTTTTTCATCCTTAAGGTATTCTATCAATCCACCTATTCCATTTGATATGTATTTTGGTGGTATAGTTATATAAAGATGAGTCATACCTGATTCATAAGGATATTGGTCAAGAGTTATATCCATACCTCTAGCTATAGCTTCGTCTATCACCTTTAGACCTTCCTTACATAATCCCCAGTTAGCCTTACCTTGAGATTTGTAGTGAGATATACAAAGTGGAACATCTGCTTTTTCTGCAACACATATAGCTTCATTTATAGCATCTAATAGATGATTTGATTCATTTCTCATATGAGTAGTATAAACTCCACCATATTCCTTTACTACCTTGCAAAGCTCAACTAATTCATCTGTATCACAATAAACACCTGGTGTATAAATTAGCCCTGAACTAATTCCCATACATCCATTTTCCATTGCTTCTCTAACTAAAGCCTTCATTTGTTCTAGCTCGTCATCAGTAGGCTTTCTATTGTCAAATCCCATTACAGCAGTTCTGATAGTACAGTGTCCTACTAAGAATTTAGTATTATAAACTAAAGGTAGCTTACTTGTATATTCAAGATATTTCTTAAATGAAGTAAATCCTTCCATCTCTTTAGAGAATTTATCTGTAAATATACTTAAATCTTCTTCCAACAAATCTAAAGTCTTTGGATTTACTGGGAAAGATGTAAAGCCACATTGTCCACCTATATCAGTAGTTATCCCTTGAGAAACCTTTGATAAAGTTGTAAAATCCTTTCCTAATGCAATATCACCATGAGAATGTGCATCTATGAACCCTGGACATATGCATAAACCTGTTCCATCTATAATTTCTGATGCCTTTTCCTCATTAGATGGAGATAAAACTATCTTGCCATTTGAAATAGCTACATCTCCAATATAAGCAGGAGTTTTTAAACCATCAATTATCTTAATATTTTTTATAACAACATCGTACATTTAACACACCCCTTCAAAATTTATTTTAGTCAATTTGTTTAATTTGTTTAGATCTATATTTTAATAAATAGTTATAAAATTATTTATTTAAAACATTCCAACTAAGTTTGCTGCTATAACACCTATGTAGTTACCTATTACATAGCCCCATAGACCAACTAATAAACTAGGAACTATTAACTTGCTCCAACCTCTATTGATTGCAAATGCAGCAGCACTAGTAGGTCCACCTATTGTAGCATTTATACATATTAAGATTTCTTCTAGTGAACACTTGAATATTTTTCCACCTATTAAAGTGAATCCTATATTTAATGTAACTATAACAGCTATGAAGATAAATATTATTCCACCTAGTTTAGCTATATCTGCAAGATTTGCACTTGCACCTAAAGCAACGAAGAATAACATTATCATGTAGTTACCAAGCTCTTCTGCTCCACGTAAGTTAGAGAAGAATTTTGGTACGAAAGTACATCCTATAACTGTAAGTAAAGTCATCATTAAGTAGATATTTCCAAATAATTGCTTAATTATATCTGGTGCAGATGTTGCATTTATAAGTCCACATATACCTTGAGATACTGCAGTAATTACAAAAGTAGTACCTAGAGTAAATGCTAAATCTAATAATGATATTTCTTTTGGTTTCCAGTATTGTTCTGCTAGAGATTTACTTTCATCTGTATTACTGCTTTCAACCTCTTCTATATGAGGATGTGGAAATCTATCTCTAAAGAATTTCATACCTGCAACTTGAGTAAGAACAAGCATTAATACCATTACTAGGAAGTTAGCTGCAATGGCAACTGCATTTGTATAGTTTGCATCTACGTTAAAAGTTTTTGCCATAGCTATTAAGTTAACTGTACCACCAGTATGTGCTCCAACCTCCATTGCAACAAGACCTTGTATATCTTTTGTACTGCTAAATATGAATCCAACTATAATTGCACCTATGAAAGTACCTAATCCAGCTATATGGAATAATACAAAAGATTTACCACTTTCTCTGTATATTTTTCTTATATCAGATTTGAAAAGTAGTAGAGGAATTGATAATGGTAATATATAACCATTGATTATGTCATAAACAGAAGATGATGTAGGTACTATTTTTAAATTTGCTAGTATAACCATACCAAATATACAAATAACAGCACTACTTACCTTTGCTGCCCATGACCACTTTTGCTCTGCAAATATTGCAAATGAAGCAACTAATATAACGACCATCCAAGTCATCCAAAGATTATCACTAGTAATTAAACTCATAAGATACCTCCTTAAAATAATTTGAAAATTTTAAATATTAATAATTTTAATTAAATTCTAGTACTATTAAGTAGACCATAAAAGTACCAAAAAAATTCCAAAAAAAAATTATATTATTATTTACAAAAAATATTTTTTTAAATAATTTTTATAAATTCATAAAAAAAAAAGAAATTATATTGAATATTTCTCTTTTTGCCTTAAAAAATGAATTTTATATGATTCTTAATTAAAGCAAATTTAAATACCTATAATTTCTTTATTTTTCGTTAAATACAATTTAAAATTTAAATTTTATAATTCTCGTTGGTCTTCCTGATCCATTTGAAAATTTTTTGCCTACTATCTCTGTATATCCATGATTTTCTAGAATCGCAAGTAGCTTATTAGTGCTTCTTATTGACATTTTGCATATATCAGATATCTCTTTTGGTGTAAAAGTATTCTTTTGATACTTGTCAATTGCATTATATATGCTAAATATTTTATTTATACTAACATTGCAGTTTTCAGCAATAAGCATAAGCTTAGAATCTATTTTTTCCTCTTTCTTTTCGGCTTTATTTTTTATAGGTCCTATGACCTCTTTATTTTCGTAAATTACATATACACAGCTTTCACCTATTTTTTTAGATTTCATCATAGCTAGGTTAGCGTTTAACTTGGCTTCATCAGCTGTTTTCCCATATCCAAATCCTATTGATAAATTATGCAAAGAATTTTCACTTACAGAATTTAATATCTCAAATTCTCTGAAATTATCCGTTTCAACCTCAAGTACATTTCTAGTAGATACCAACTGATATGTATTAAATGAAACCTCTGTTACAGCTGCCTTTATATCCTGTGCAAAAGAATATATTATTTCAGATATTTTGTTTTTTTCTTTTACATAGTAATAATCGTGCATGTTTATAATCGAATATTCATCTGGGAAATTTATCTCTATATATCCAATTACTATTTGGCTTTCTTTATTTACCTTGGCATTATATTTTAAAATAACTTTCTGAAAAGTATCTTTTATTAACACTTTTGTAGGAACTGTCATAAAATTAGTTATGTTATTCTCTAGTAGCTTATAATGTACTGTGTTAAAAGCTGTTATAATACAAACATCTTTATTATTTTCATAATTGCGTTTATGAAAATTAAATGCTATTTCATTGTAATTTTCATTGTCAATCTTTAAATGCAAACTATTAATTTTAATACTCTCTAGATCTACATTTAAAATTCTAAAAACCTCACTTAAATCCGAAGAAGAATAAAGATCTATACTTATATTTTTTATATCATATCCAGCATAAACCGCTTGTAAAAGGCAATTTGTCAAAGATCCATTTTGCAACGGAAGATATTCCCATATAGCCTTTGGCGCTAAGTACATTTTTGAATAAGTATATGGCGCCAAACCAGCAAAAATTATACCGTCATATTCCTTCTCATGAGACTTAAGCAAATTTACGCAATCTTTATAGTCGTTGTATATTAATAGCGAAATATCAACATCTTTTATATCTTTTTTTGCCATTCTTAAAATATCTTTTCCCATGACCTCTGGAGCAAGTAATGCTATTTTCATATTACATTCCACCTTTTTTTAAACTCAGAATTTTAGCATTTATCAATAAAATATATATAGTATTAAACTATACAATAAATTTTTAGTCAAATTTTTTTAAACAAAGCAAAAGAGCATTTATAAATTTAAATTATTATAAATGCTCTTAAATCTATTTATTTTAATTATATTTGTTTATCCAATAGATTTTTCTATAACACGTAACACATTCTTCCCTAATATCATCCTAACATCTTCCTCTGAAAAATCATTCTCCAACAATCTCTCAACAAACTCATCCATCATAGCATGAGACGGAATAATATCAAATACCATTCTTAAATCTTCATTATCACTTATAGTAGACGATTGATCTGCAATTCTGTCACATTGATCAAGTCCTACACAAGCGATAGACATAGAACAAAGCTCTTTTTCGTGTAAAATATGATTTATCATAGTCTGCATATCAGCAGTTTTAGGATTTTTAAAATCATTTATCAAGCTCGCTCCGTTGACCCCTATTACACCTCCTAATTTATGTATCGCCTTTATTTGTTCGTCAGATAGGTTTCTAGGTGTATCAGAAAGTGCTCTGCAGTTTGAGTGTGTTGCCATTATAGGCTTGCCTGCTTTTTCGACAATATCTATTATATCCCAAAAAGTTTTTTCGTTTGTATGAGATACATCTATTAGCATGCCTAATTCTAGTGCGTATTTTATGACCTCGATGCCTGCCTCTGTAAGTCCGTAGCCTTCGTAGTCAAAATCAAATATTCTACTTCCGTCTGCAGCAAAGTTAGATCTACTCCAGCAAGGTCCTACTATTCTAACACCTAATTCGTAAAATGCTCTAAGAAGAACTGGATTTCCGCTAAGTGGTTCTACCCCTTCAAATGCTAGCATTATCGCAAGCTGACCATTAGTCTTTGCATCTAATATGTCCTTTACACAAGTTGCCAAAACAAATTCACCATTGCAGCTATCTAATTCTTTATAAAAACAAGATATTTGCTCCATAGCCTTTTTCAAAGCTAAGTCAGGTGTAAATTCGCTATCTATAAATATAGATGATACTATTACATCTACCCTTCCAGCCCTAAAGCTTTCTAAGTAGTCTTCTATTATAACATTTTTTCTACCCATTTCATGCTTGCCTGCTATATCGAATAGAAGGTCAAGATGGGTATCTACTACTATACTTTCATCTAATAATTTTTGTGCTAAACTCATAAAATCTCCCTTCTAAAAAAATATGTCTATATCTCTTGTTTTACTATTATTTTTGAAGGATATTGTCCCCCGTGATGTATTTTATTGTTAGCTATTACTATCTCTGTACTGTTAAATCCATCCTTTGTATTGCTATTTGGGAATACAAAATTCTTAGCACTTGAAGTAACTGTAAATCTTATCTTGTGACCTTTTTTGAAGGTATTAGATATTTTTGTTGTAAGTATATTTATTTTATAAACCTTATCTTTTTCTAAATACTCTGCTTTTTCGAAAGAATTTCTGTATTTAGCTGATATTATACCATCTGCTAATTTTATAGATTTTCCATTTTCATCGACATCTGTGATTCTAACCATGAAATCAGTGTCTACGGCATCTGATGATATGTATAATTCAACATCTATATCGCCAGTAATTGTGAAGTCTTCTTCCAATGTATCTGTTGTGTAGCATAGTATGTCATCTCTTTTTTCCTCTTCAGTGTAATCCTCTGGAACACCTATTTCATTTTCACTCATATCAATTATAAATGTAGATGGATTTTCAGGATCATAAGCATATTCATCAAATTTTTCATCTGATATTTCTTCAAATACTAATTTTCCATCGCCAAAAGATGTATTAGCATGTCCATCACTTGTCAAATAAATAGCTGTACATTTGCTATTTTCAACAGGCCAATTATTTGCAGTCTTCCATTTATTATCTCCAACTGTGTAGTATTCAACTGCTGGTGTTTTGTCGATTCCATTTTGAATTCCTCTTAGATGTAAATCAAACCATTTTAAGAAAATTAAATCTAAGTCAAATCTCAAGGCATTAGTTCCAAATGGCACTTTATGTAAATCATATGTTGAGTTCCCACTATGTTGCCATGGACCAAGTATTACCTTTCTCTTGCCTTGTGGATAATCCTTAGTCAAATCAAGAGCTTCAGTAGTACCCATTCCATTATCGTCAAACCATCCTGACATTATCAAAGTAGGAACCTTTATATCCTTACATCTATCGTGCCAGTTTATTCTAGCCCAATATTCATCGTAATCAGTTCTCTCTAACCATTCTTCTATAAAATCAACCTTATATCCCAAGGCTTTTTCTGGAATTTTATTCAAAGGTCTTATATCTAATACGTCATCCCAGTCGTCTCTAACCATAAGCTCTGGCTTGAACATTTGTTGAGATACAGCAAATGACCAAGCAAGCATTCCCGAAATTAAAGCTCCACCTCTTCTAGGAATATCTACAAATGCACTACCTGCACAAACCACACTTACTAATGCAGCTAGATATGGATTGTTGCTAGCAGCTGCAGCCCATTGCACATATCCTAAATATGAACCACCTATCATACCTACTTTTTTACTACTCCATGGTTGATTTGCAATCCAATTTATAGTGTCGTCGCCGTCTTCAACCTCATAAAGCTGTGGCTCCCAAGTTCCTTCACTTAAGTTTCTACCTCTGACATCTTGGATTACTACAGCATATCCTCTTTGGACAAATTTGTAGTAAGTCTCCTTATTCATTTCCTTGCCATATGGAGTACGAACAAGGACAGTAGGTAAATTTTCGTTTACATCTGCTGGTAGATATACATCAGTAGATAATTTTACATTATCTCTAGTTAAAACATCGAAGCAGCCTTCATATTTAACTGGGTGTAAGTCTGATGGTATTTCTTCCTTCCATCTTTTAAGTATAGTCTTATCTTCAAATCCTTCTTCTACTAATATAGAAACATACTCTCTACTTGGACAAACTACTGCAACGACTCTTCCGTCTTCATGTAAAATATTATTTGGGAATTTTATATCTCTTTGAACAAAATTTCCACTAGAATGCATTTCATATCTTTCTCCAAAAGGTGTAGTTACATATTTTTCGTCTGTTGAAAAGCATTTATCGTAAGCAGTTATTTTTTCGCCAAGATCCTTTAAATCTATCTTGTAAATAGCTGTATATAATTGATTTTTTTCTGAAGTTAATTCTTCCTTATCTAAAAATTTATTAGTGAATACATCTAATTCCTTTACAAAAATATTGTCATTTTCGAAATATACATATGCATATAATATTCCAGATAAATACAGTTTAAATTCTCTCAAAGCAAAGACCTCCTTTTTAGACTACAGTCCGAGTATAGCCTTTATTGCATAAGCTACAGAAATTCCTAGGTAGTTACCACAAGCTCCTGCAACAACCCCCATGATAAGTCCTATATTTATTAAGCTCTTCCATTGAGCCCCTGATGCTACAAGTGCTGCTGTAGGACCATCTGCAATACATCCAGCAATTGATAAAACTACATATTCGTATTTTATCTTAAATAATCTAGTTATTAATAAGTGTAGGATTATGCATCCTGCTATTACACAGAAGCAGAATAAAGTTATATAGAATGTTGAACCAAAGAATTGTTTTAGATCAACTGCAAATCCTATAGTTACTAGGAATAATAATGCTAAGTATAATCCTAAGTCAAAATTACCTCTTAATTTTTTCACAGCTGGTATTTGAGCTGTTATAATAGCTAATGTTGTTATTAAAATTATTCTTCCTGCACTTCTAAAGCTTTCAGGAAATAACATAGAAGCTAATGTAGTCGCTATAATTACTATTACAAATCCTATTGCAAGTAACCAAGCTATATCCTTTATACTCCATTCCTTAGATGCCATAAGTTCAGTATCATCATCACCAGTATCTAATAATTGTTCTTCTGTATGGTGATATGGCCATAGCTTGTTGAATGCTTTTGAATTTTTTAGTATTGCTGGAGCAGCAAACATAAATACTAAAGTAGGTATACCTATAACATAGTCAGCAGCATTTGCAGATGCAATTGTGTCACTAGCAGCATTTAATCCTATTGCTATAGCTGTAAGGTTTGAACTACCACCTGTATATGTTCCTACGAACATTCCTGCAACCTTCCATCCTTCAAATATCTTGCCCCCAAATACAAGACCAAATATTAAAGCCATTATAGAAACTGAAAGTAAAGCAGATAAAAGAGCTATAAGCGGTTCCTTAGTTAGCTTTTTGATTTGTTGTAAATCCATACTTAATAGCATTATAGCTATTGAAAGTGGTATACAGTAACCAGATAATACTCCATAGACCTCATGACCTGTAGGAACTACTTTTAAATTCGATAAAATAATTCCGATTATGATAACAGTAAGTGCTGGACCTAAAGATTTAAATATTTTAAACTTTTGAACCCAAAGACCGATTGCTACTATTGCAAATATAACTACTAATAAAGTATCACTTGATGAAAATAACGTTTTCATTACTATCCTCCTATATGATTTAAATTTTTACATATACTAAAAAAATACCAAATATAATCAAAATATTTCTATGCGCATAATAATTTTTTTTGGAAAAATATAATTTTTTAGTATTAATTACCATAATAATACTATATTATTTTTAATATTTCAACAAAAATTCAGTATTTTTTCATATTTATGAAAAATACATCATGAATAACTTACTTTTTCAGGCTTAAATATTAATATTAATGCTTATTTAAGTAAAAATTTTATATATACTAAAAATAATATCTTATTTAACAGTTTATTTTTTTACTATATATAAAATTTTCAACTATATTTTAGTTATCAAGCAATATATTATTTTAAATTAATATTTTTTATGATAAAATTATAGAATAAAATAAATTTTAAAGGGATATGCGATTATGTTAGGAGAAAAAATACGTAGTTTTAGAAAACAAAAACATATGACAATACAAGAAATGGCTAAATCTACTGAATTATCTGTTGGATACATATCACAAATAGAGAGAAACTTAGTAGATCCATCACTATCCTCACTTCGTAAAATTGCTAAAACATTAGGAATTCCTACATATATGTTGATTGAATCTGAGAGTAAAGATAACTTAACAGTCCGAAAAGATGATATCACTATCATGAGACAACCGAAGTCCTCTGTTGAATATCATTTTATTTCGCCTTTGCCTACAGATACATTTACACCAAAATCTTTGGTCATAAGATTTAAGCAAAAACCTAAGACAAAGGACGGCGAAGTACCAATTGTTCATGAGAGCGAGGAGGTTCTCATTGTAGAAAAGGGCAATATAATTCTTTTCGTTGGCGATGAAGAAATTAACCTAAACGAAGGAGATTCCACTATTATAAAAAGCAATATGCCTCACACTATATACAACAATAGCGATTTCGTAGCTGAGGGATTCTGTATATTGACACCAGCAGTCTGGAGATTTCCGTTTAATAGAACCCAATCAGAAGATGAGGAATAAATTTGAGCTATATAGTAAAATTATACTCGATGTTTAACATGTATAATTTTCCATATAGCTTTTTTATTGCACAAAAAATCGCTATAATTTTAAATAAGAAACTTATTGAGGAGTGGTATTTTATGTTAATATTCGCGGGGATTTTATTCACCCTATTTATATTAGTATTCAGCGTTTTAAACAATATATTCTTAGGCTACGGACTTACATCATCCCTGTTGTTCTTCACCTTCATAGGCATAAAAAAAGGATACTCATTAAAAAAAATAATAGACTTATACTGGACTGAGACGAAAAAATCGCTAAACATCATCCTGATACTAGTCCTAATAGGAATGCTCATAAGCTCCTGGCTTTCTTGCGGCGCAATTCCTAGCATTATTTATTATTCACTAAAATACTTAAACCCTAATTTATTTATTTTATCCGCATTTATAATCACGGCACTTATCTCGATGCTAATCGGAACTTCATTCGGCACAGTCAGCGCCGTCGGAATTCCGTTGATTATAATCGGAAGGGCTGCAGGTATAAATTTAAATATTTTAGGCGGTGCGATTTTTTCTGGAGCTTATTTAGGCGATAGATCTTCTCCGCTTTCTTCTAGCTTGCTGCTTTTGTGCAATTTAACTGATGTGGAGCTGTTTGGATATGCGAAAAAATTACTTATCGATAACATAAGTCCAATCGTGCTTTGCGTGGGATTTTATCTGATTTTTTCATTGAAATATCCCCTTTCGTTCGTGGATAACAAGCTGAATTTAGCGATTTACGATTATTTTAACGTATCGATAATTCTCTTGCTTCCAGCTGTGATATTATTCGCATTGTCTATGTTTAAGGTGAAAATAACTTATTCTATACCTGTCAGTGTTTTATGTGCGTTTATTTTGGATATGGTCGTTCAGGGCAATGGATTTGGTGATTTTGTAAAATCATTGGTATTCGGATACTCTAACAATTCTGAGGTCTTAAAAAGCATAATCCACGGTGGCGGGATTATTTCGATGCTAAAAACCTGCTATATAATAATTATATCTTGCTCTTTGTCTGGATTTTTCAGCGGACTAAATGTGTTCGATGGCTTGAAGCAAAAGTTGAAAGAAAAAAATCTTTCTAGAGGTTCACTATTCCTAGTTACATTCGGGCTTGCAACTATTAATGCTGCGATTGGATGCAGCCAAACAATAGCTATTATACTTACTTTGGATATTGTCAAGGACCTTTATGAGGATTATGGTATGGAGGAATTGAGTCTCGATATTTCAAATTCAGCGATTCTTACGCCGGCGCTTATTCCTTGGTGTATAGCAGCTTTGGTGCCTTGCTCTATTTTGGGAATCGGTAGCTATGGGTATATTGTTTTTGCTTTTTATTTGTATATTGTGCCGGTGGTGCATTATTTTAGAAGGAGATTTGTTGGGTAGAAATTGTTTAGAGTCAGATATTCTTTTTATCTGACTCTATTATT
>NZ_JAXEWM010000249.1:0-21316 GCF_034113885.1 Intestinibacter sp. | reverse complement strand
TATATTTTTGATTGGAATAGTCAAGATTTATTATTTCCATAAGCTTATGCCTTTTTTACAGCACATACTTATAAGCGCTTCTAAAGCACCTCCTGCTATACATCTAGCTTTATCTGATATTTTATAGCAATTTTGTAGCTCTTCTTTTCTAGGGTCTATATCTGCTATTTTAAGACCTTTTTTGACATATGACTTATCGTAAATTATTCCTCTTAAAATTCCATCTAATGTTGCATATACTTCTTGTCCATTTACTCTGGCTATTACTTGATCTTTTTCTACATAATCGCCAATTTTACTTATATTATTTATGATTCCTTCTGCTGGAGAATGAATTACCCTCTCCTTTGAGTATCCTTTTATATTTCCAGGAATGCCAGTATCTTTTTGGGCAAATCCCTCGTATATAATCCTTCCTAAATCATGTCCTCTCTTTGTCTCTATTACAGCGTCTACGTCCCTTCCAGCCTCAAATCCAGGTCCTAACGCTATTGTAACTAGAGCCATGTCTATTTTCGTACCGATATTTTTTTTAGCTATTATTGCATCTATCAAAGCTACTGGCTTTATTTGCTTTAAGATTTCGCAGCCTTCATCTATAAAAAGCGGGACATATCCATTTTCCAAAAGAGAATGCATATCGTCTATATTATCTGTCAATTTGCACTTGACGCCTTCTACCTCCATCTCACCTTCAAATACTGCATTACAAAACGATACAGTTCTTCTTATAGCAGTGGGATGACTTGTTTCAAGCGCTATTACCTTTATGTTGCATCTATTTAATTTATGAATAACTCCTGTTGCCAAATCTCCCGCTCCACGAACTACGACTATATTATCCATAATTATTTTCCTTTCAATCTCTATTAAATTATCTTTTATAACTCGTAAAAACAATGTCTACATCAAAATTTTGACATAAACTCGCTATTTTTTTACATCTTTCTAAATACTTCTTACTATCCACTTTGTTTAGTACTACTTTATATTTACAGTTTACATTTTTTTTAAGTCCTGTTTGACTTGTAGCTATTTTTACTATATCTTCACATTCTATATTTTGCTCAATGCTTTTTTTTAAAAAATTTGCCACTGATTTTGGTCTATGGCATATATCCTTTATTTTTTTATCTATGCAATCGATTCCTATAATTCCAATCACCAAATTTGTATTTTTAATTATCACCGGTTCATTTTCTCTAGGTACTTTGAGAGGAAGTCTCTTAGATCCATCTCCTTCTATTAATACATTATCGCAAATAGAAATAGCTTTTTCTAGTAAATCAAAATCTAAGCTCTTTATCTTATAATTACAAATATCTTTTTCTAATAAATCAAAGTCTAAGTCCTTTATATTATAATCGCCTTCTTTTTTGCCTATTTTGATTAAATTCCTAGTTTCAAAAATTTCCTCAATTTTCTTTAAATCCTCGTCATCCTCTACTAAAACAAAGTCCTTCTCTAATGCCATATGTGTAGTTGTAGTTATAATAGTCCTTTTGTTTAGATTAGATATCTCCTCTCCCAATCTAAACATTGTAGTTGTCTTCCCACCGGCACCTACTATTGTCACAACCCTGTCTTTTTGTATATCTATTTCTAGGGCTTCTATTAAACTGTTATTTTCTATTATTTGATCGTCTTTATAAGAATAAATTTTCATCTACAAATCAATCCTCCAACTGCTCTTTGTAATCTATATCTATTAATTCATAATGATCACAAACCTCAAATACAAACAAATCCTCTAAATTTTTTAAAATTATCTTCTTGCCGCCCTTATCGCCTTCTAATCTCATCAAATCATCTTTATATTTTTTCGTGAAAATAGTTGGATTCAAAAGAAGACCGTCGCTACTTACACATCCTAGATTTTTTCCACTTTTTATAAATCCTTCTATAAAATTTTCTATAGTATCTTCTCTTATATAAGGCTGATCACAGACTGTAAACATATAACAGTCATTATTGGAATTTGAAACTCCCAGCTTTATAGACTGGGATATTCCAAATTCACTGTTTTTATTTTCAATTACCTTTATATCTCTGTTTTTTAAATCATTTATTATTTTTTGGTACTTTGTTACAAATATTATCTCTCCTATATTTTTACACTTTTCTTTTAAATTTATTAATTTTTCCACTGTGCGCAAATACATAGGCTTGTCGTCTATTTCATACAATAATTTATTTCCTTTAAATCTCTTACTATTTCCAGAAGCCAAAACTATTACACTTAACATAATTACCTCTTTTCAATAGCTAAAAAATCTTATTTGTTTTCTAGTTCTTTTTCTAGTATTCCCATAGCTATCTTTTCACTAGTCATAGGAAGCTCATTAAACCAAATACCTGTCGCATTGTATATAGCTTGACATAGGGCTGGAGATGGAGTATTTATAACTAATTCTCCTATTGATTTAGCTCCAAATGGTCCTGTTGGCTCATAGCTACTTTCAAATCCTACTCTCAGGTTACCCATATCAAGTCTTGTAGGTATTTTATATTGCATAAATGAGTCGTTTATCATTCTTCCGTTTTTATCGTATTTTATATCTTCATATAAAGCCATACCTATACCTTGAACTATACCTCCTTCAGTTTGTATAGTTGCAAGAGCTGGATTTATTACTGTTCCGCAGTCTACACATGCGACGTAATCTAGTATATCTATGTGTCCTGTCTCTTTATCTAATTCTATTTCAACTGCTGCTGCCATATATGGTGGTGGTGAAATAGGTGTTTTTTCCTTAGCTGAAGCTGTTAAAGTATGGTTGCTATAGCACATAACGTTGTTTGCTATGTCCTTTAGAGATATTTCTTTTTCTGAAACTATAGAGTAAACCTTTTGTCCATCGAAATCTACATCTTCAGGATTTAATTCTAGCATCTCAGCACCTGCAGCTATTATTTGCTCTCTAAGCATTTCACAAGTTTTTATAGTAGCCTTTCCTGTTAAATAAGTCGTACTAGATGCGTAAGAGCCTGAATCGTACGGAGATATATCTGTATCGACTCCATAAACTGTTATATTGTCTATATCAGTATCAAGACATTCAGCTGCCATTTGAGCTAGTATTGTATCGCAGCCTGTACCCATATCTGTAGCACCTACCATCATTGAATAGAAGCCATCGTCATTTACAGATATTCTAACACTAGCTACATCTACAAAGCTTATAGCAGAACCCTGCATTGCAACAGCTAGACCTACTGATCTTACTTTGTTATCAGAAACTTCCTTACATGGGTATTTTTCATACCAATTTATCATTTTTTTAACTTTATCTACACATTTATCAAGAGTACATGAATTTGCAGTTTCTCCGTGGTATGCTGGCATGTAATCGCCTTGCTTTATAAGATTTTTTTCTTTTAATTTTACTGGATCCATGTTCATTTTTAATGCTAGCTTATCCATTGTAACCTCTAGCGCGTATACACCTTGTGTAGCTCCGTATCCTCTATATGCACCTGTAGGTATAGTATTTGAATATACACCGTCAAATTCAAATTTAAACGCCTTTATATTGCTTGTATAAAGTGGTAGAGACTTATGTCCTGTTAAAGTTATGGTAGTAGGTGTGTGGTCTCCAAACGCCCCTGCATTTGACAATGTGTAAAGTGACGCTGCTCTTAGATTTCCTTCTTTATCTGCACCTAATTTTACAGTTATTTGCATTTGGTGTCTACCGCTTGATGCTACTGTACTTTCTTGACGAGAGTACACTATTTTAGCTGGCTTTCCAGTTTTGTAAGTTACAAATGCTGGGAATATTTCGCATACGACACTTTGCTTTGCACCAAATCCTCCACCTATTCTAGGCTTTATTATTCTTATTTGTGATTTAGGTATATCTAAAGCATGAGATAGTATTCTTCTAACGTGAAATGGTACCTGTGTAGATGCAACACATACTAATCTTCCAAATGCATCCTTATATGTATATGCTCTAAAAGTCTCCATCATAGTTTGTTGGTTTGCTTTAGTTAAAAATGTCTCTTCTATAACATAATCGCATTTTTCAAATTCAGCTTCTAAATCGCCTTCTGCTATTACATCGTGGCATATTAAGTTTCTCTTTACATCAGGGCTTACAGGTAATTTAACGCTCCAGTCGTCTTCAGGGTGAACTATTATGTCATTATCTAATGCCTTTGTAAAGTCCATTAAAGGCTCTAATACTTCATAATCTACCTTTATCATTTTTAATGCCTTATCTACACATCTTTCGTTTTCTCCTGCTACTATTGCAACTGCATCTCCTACATATCTAACTCTATTATCTAGAATTTTTCTATCGTATGGACTTAGCTCTGGATAAGTTTGTCCAGCAGTAGTAAATCTAGTGTTTGGAACATCCTCCCAAGTATATATTCCTTCTATTCCAGGAACCTTAAGAGCTACATCCTTTTTTACGTTTTTTATAAGTGCGTGGGCATGAGGCGAACGAAGTACCTTTACCACAAGAGCATCCTTTGGCGCTATATCGTCAGTATATACAGGCTTACCTGTAACTAAAGCCATAGCGTCTTTTTTCATAACAGATTTATTTACATACTTCATCTCTATACCTCCTTATTTCTAGCTAGATATTTTTTAATGGCTCTAAGTTGCCCTTGATATCCTGTACATCTACATAAGTTTCCTGCTAGATATTCTTTTATTTCCCTCTCTGTAGGATTTTCTAATTCATCCTCCATAGCTAAAACATTCATTATAAATCCTGGAGAGCAATAACCACATTGTTCAGCTCCCTCCTTAGCTAAAAATGTACCGAAATCTCTAGCTCTATCTTGAACACCTTCAAGTGTTGTAACCTTTTTATTGTTTACCTGTACTGCAAGAGTTGTACATGAAAGCACAGGCTTGTTGTCTACCCAGACTGTACATAGACCGCAGTTTGCAGTTTCACATCCTCTTTTGACACTCATACATCCTTTACTACGGACATATTCAAGTAAAACTGTATCAGGCTCTACATCGTCTTTTACTAATTTTCCATTTAACCAAAATTTAATCTCCATAGTCTACATACCTCCTATCTCATTTATAGATCTTCTAACTAAAACCTTGCATAAATGACTTCTAAATTCCTTGCTAGCCCTCATATTGCTTCCAAATACTAGCTTGCTTTCAACATAGTCGGCAAATTTTTTTATTTGCTCAGCAGTTGGATTTTCACTTAAAATATTTTCTTCATCAAGTACTAAGGCTGCCCTTTGTGGTCTAGCTCCAACTGCGACTTCGAATTTTCCATCTACTTTTGCAACTGCACAAGTAAGCACAGGAAAATCAGTAGATATATTTCTATGAGAAGTATAGACTATTTTTCTACCGTCCTTTTTAATTATAACTTTTTCCAATATATCATTGTCATAAGGCATATCTACAAATTCCTTCATAGATATTATTCCGCCTTTATAAAGCTTTACATAGCTATCTAACGCTAAGAAGCAAGTAAGAGGATCTGAAAATCCAAATCTAGAGAAAATACTGCCTCCAACAGTAGCGCTATTTCTAAATTGGACTCCAACTATACTCTTTACTGAATTTTTTATAGCATCATTGAAATATTTATTAATCCCTTCATGAGTTTCTAAATCTCTAAGTGTAACCATAGCACCAATTTCAAAGCAATCCTCTTTTTCTTCGATTTTATCAAGTCCTAAATTAGATAAATCGATAGCTGTTTGGATAGTTTTTTTACCCATTTTCATCCATAAAAGCCCGCCTAATACATTTGCTTTTCTACTTTGGTTTAATTTATAAGCTTCCTCTAAGCTATCTGCAACAACGTATTTTTTAATAGTAAACATCGAATCCTCCTATTTAATATATTTATTACCTATACATTAAAAAAGACAAACTTTACCGTTTGTCTCCTTTTTGGGAAAAGGAGGCACATTCGGGCGCCAAAGGTCTCCTTCCCTCTAATATGTAAATAATTTATTTTTTAATTTATATCAAACTAAGCTTATTTTATCATAAATAATACACTTACTTCTATACTATTTTGAAATATTTTAATTTATTTTTAAGCTGTAGCTTCTTCTTTTTGATCGTCTTTATTTTTAGGTAATATAAGATTTAAAACTGTAGCTATTACGAAAGTCATTATTATACCATTTTGGGCAAATATATTTGATACCCAAGCTGGACATTGTGCTAAAACTTCAGGTACATTACCTATTCCAACTCCTAGACCTATAGCTAAAGCTACTATAAGACCATTTCTTCCATCTAATTTTTCTCTAGATAGAGATTGTAGACCACTTACTAAAATCATAGCAAACATTATAACTGCTGCTCCACCTAAAACAGATTGTGGCATAACTGAAAATAATGCACTTAATTTAGGACAGAATCCACATAAAATTAAGAATATAGCACCTGTCATTATGACAAATCTATTTACTATTTTAGTAACAGTTACAAGACCTACATTTTGGCTGAAAGAAGTATTTGGTAAAACACCGAATACAGCGGCAACTAAACTACCAACACCATCTGCCATAACACCACCTGATAATTCTCTATCAGTAGGTTCTCTATCAAGACCACCATTTGTGATACCAGATATATCGCCGACAGTTTCTACTGTAGTAGCTATAAACATTATTCCCATAGCTATTATAGCCTGCATATTGAACTCAAAAGGAACTACCATTGGATGTGGTAGAGATATCCATGCACTTTCTTTTACTTGTGTAAAATCCACCATACCTAGACATATAGCTAGTATATATCCAACTATTATTCCTATTAATATAGATGAATCATTTAAAAATCCTTTAAATTGTTTAAATACCAATATTACTATGATAACTGTTGTCCCAACTAATAAATGATTTAAAGAACCAAAATCTTCAGCTCCTGCTCCACCGCCGAAGTATTTAATTCCAACTGGCAATAGAGATAGACCTATGGATATTATAACTAAGCTTGTAACTATTGGTGGGAATAATTTTTTAAGAGGCTTTATAAAAAATCCTAAAACCATTTCTAATACTGCCCCAACTAAAGAAGCTCCTAATATTGCTCCATAACCGTATTGTGCACCTATTGCTTTTGCAGTTCCTATAAACCCTGAGCTTGTACCCATTACTATAGGAAGTCTAGCTCCTACTGGTCCTATTGGATATAATTGAACTAATGTAATTAAACCTGCTACAAACATCGCATTTTGTATAAGCATTGATTTTAAACCTGCGTCCATTTCCAATAACCCACATACGATTATAAGTGGAGAAATATTACCTAAAAACATCGCAAGAACATGTTGTATCCCCAGAGGAATTGCTCTTTTTAATTCGACTCTTCCATCTAATTCATAAACTGAACCCTTTTTTTCCATAAATACACTCCTTTTTTTATTTAATTACCAATAAAATATAACATACACATACATAAATTTCTATACTTTATTTTATAATATTTGCTAAAATAAAGTATAAAAATATTGATTAAATGCAAAAAAAGTATTATGATGAAATTTAGTAAAACTTAAATTAAATCAATAAATCAAAGGGGGCAGTTATGGATAAAAAAAGAACTTTGCAGAATAACTTAAGTTATGCTCTAAAATATATGTTTGATAATTACGGTATAAATATTTTTTTAGATTCTCAAAAATTTATAGTAACTCTTAAAAATTTAATTCCAAGCCTAGATGAGGAAATTAAATTAGTAGAGCATGCAATTGAAAAAAACGCAGTATCTGCAATAGTAAATGCTTACGATAAAAGAGATATAGATAAAAATTTTGCTTATCTAAGAGCAAAGACTATACTTACAAAGAATGGTATATCAGAAAAAGCAGCATTGTATATAGTAGATTGTTTTTCATATGCACTTAATTGGATAGATGAGATTCCCGATTATGAAAATCTATCTGATTTAGATTTTAAAATAACTAAAAAAAGTGAAGAAGAACCTAAGAAAAATCTTTATATAAAAAAAGTTGAAGACAACAATTTAAAAAGTGATTCTAAGGTTAAATTAGACAAAAAAAATAACTCCGAAGAAGAAAAAAAGGACGACAATTTAAAACCACTTCATTTTGAAGAAAAGACTTTATCTTCTTCCAAAAAAGAACATGAAGAAGACAAAAAAATAGAAACAAAAAATAAAAAAATAGAAAAAAATAAAATAGAAGAAAAAGAAGATGATGACAAAATGAGTAAAAAAGACAATAAAACAGAAGTTAAAAGTAATTCAAAATATTATTTAAATCATGATTTCGATGACGACGAATACGACGATGATTATGATTATGACGACGAAGATGATGAATATGAATCTAGCTCTATATTTAAGAAAATAGTTTTTATATTAGTTCCAATATTGGTTATATGTGCTTTAGGATTTTTTGTTTTCAAAAACTTTACTAAAGAAGCAGAACCTGTTCTATCTGGTGTATCTATAACAACAGAATATAAAATAGAAAATGGAAATTACATTTTACCTATAAATCAAGAGACTAATTTAAACGTAATAATCCAAAGCAAAAATTCAAAAAAAATCGATTTATCAAAATTGAGCTTTAAAATAGAAAATCCATCTATTTGCTCTTTTACAAATGACGGCAAAAAATGTACTATAACAGGACTTAAAGAAGGAAACACTAAATTAATAGTAATTTACAATAACGAAATAGTAGATTCTGTAAACCTGTATTTTGAAGATTTTGTAAAAGAAGAACAAGCAGAACCTGATACTACAGAAGAACAAATCGATGATCAAGAACAAATAGATACACAAGAAGACAACAGTGTCGATGATAATACTGATAGTAACTACGATAATAATAACAACAACAATAATAATAACAACAATAATAATAATAATAACAATAACAACAATAAACCAAAACCTCAGCCAAAACCTGAAGAACCGACTGAACCTGAACAACCAACTGAGCCTGAAGAGCCTAATGAGCCTGAAGAGCCTAATGAGCCTGAACAACCAACTGAGCCTGAACAACCAACTGAGCCTGAAGTTGAAGCTCCTTCTGAAAATGGTTCAGAAGGTCAAAGCTTAGAATAATAATATCTATTATGGGCATAATAACTATAAAACAACTAAAGGAGTCTATTATGCCTACAGAAGATACTATTAAATTATTAAAGGAATGCGATGCTGGTTGCAAAATGGGTATAGATTCGATAAATCAGGTAATAGACAAAACTGACAATAAAAAACTATACTCTATATTAGAAAAATATTTAAAAGACCATAAAAAATTACAAAATAAAATATCTGATAAGTTAAACGAGTTCGGGGACTCAGAAAAGCAGCCTAGCTCACTTGCCAAAACTATGAGCTATCTAAAAATAAACTTTAAGCTTATTAAAGGTGAGCATGACAAGGAAATCGCCGACTTGATGACAGACGGATGTAACATGGGAATAAAATCCATACACAGATATATGAACCAATATCCAGCTGCCTTAGAATCGATTAAAAGCTTATGCAACGACTTATCAGAGCTAGAAGAAAATTTCGCAAAAGACTTAAGAGTTTACCTATGAAAAAATGCCACCAACTGGTGGCATTTTTTTAGTATAGATCTGCTATCTCTTTAAGTCTAGAATATATCTTTCTTATTCTCAAATTTATATATTCAATATATCCTCTTCTCATAATCCAATCGTTTGTATCCATATCATCGAACATATCCTCGTATTGCTCTCTCAAATAATCTATATTATCTGCATGCATATTTAACATATAATCATATAAGAACTCATATGCGTTTTTATAAGTAAATGTATCTGTATCAGAATCGTTTACTGTAATTACAATTAACTTATTATCTTCATCTACTTCAAATTCAGTCTTATCCATTTCAAAGCTACCCATTTGGCCGATAAGCTTATCTACCTCTTCTAGTAAATCCCTACATTCTCTTAATAAATCTATTTCCTGCATATAAAATACTCCCTTCTAATACACAACTAAAGGCACAACATATAACAAGTTACATATTGTGCCCGATGTGTGCAATTTTTTATTATTTTTAAGATTGCTTATCAATCTCTATCTTACTAAATTTTAATTTATAATTTGTTATTAAAGACATATATTATTTAGATGTAATTATTATTTAAATTGTGAATTGTTATAGACCTAAATACTTTTCATATAGCTTAAAGAAATTACACACATATTTATTAATAAGAATTAAAAAATTCTATTAATCGATATCTATTAAGACCTCGTTGTTTGCCTTGTTTAAAGCTATTTCGAGTTCTAAAATTTCTTCGTTTTTATCTTCTAAATATTTTTTAAGCTCTTTTTTATCGAAATTAGGCTCTCTGACCTTATAATACACAGATGTCGCAGCCGCATCTACCTTTCTCTCTTTTGATGGCTTAACCTGTTCTAAAATTTCTTCGAAGTTTTCGACTTGATCTCTCAAGTATTTTATTTTATTTAAAGCGCCTTGAAGACTTAGTTTCCCATTTTTTGTTTCTATGTAATTTTCATTATTTGCCTTAGATATTTTTGTCTTTATCTGAGAAATCTCTTCTCCCAATTCTATTATCAACTCAAATTCTCTGTTAAAATCGACTACTTCATTACAATCAAATCTACTCCCATCAGATTCTAAGATATATTCTTGAATCAAATTTTCAGCCTTCATCATAGTATACATTTTATCTCTATAGATTCTGTCTAATTCAGACACCTTTAACATCGCTTGACTTATTGTAATCATATATAAAACCCTCCATATTTTAAAAACTACTGTTTTTTAAAAACATATGCTATACCTACTATAAACAACAATGTAAACATATAAGATAGTATATATGTATATGAAACTGTCGATTGCAATAGCAATATTAGCACTATCGCAATTAATTCCAAGGATGAAAACAATATATTTTTTAATCCCTCTAAAAATATTCCAAAAAACAACCATACTATCTTCATTTCTGAGCTTTTTAAACTAAATCCATTTAAGTAATCCAATAATGTGCCTACAAAAATATTTCTAAAATAATTTCCACAGACAACTACTCCATTAGTTATACCCTCGTATAGGCCTAATTCGTATTTAAGTTGAAATCCAGCCTTAGATTTAACGTAATAAGTAAGTTTCGAAGTTGAAACTTGTTCTAATCTAGATAGTGAAACATACCTACTTAATTTATTTGAAGTAAAAAGCTTGCTTTGACCAGTATAATTAATAGAAAGAGGCATAAATAGAGAACAAATTATTAAAATTAATACTAATACACCTAAATTTTTTTTAAATTTCAACTAATTCTCCTCCTATTATTTTTCATGATAATAAATTATATCATAAGTTCACATGGTATAGGAAAATATATTCCATTTAAAGGTTATTTTTTAAAAAACTCGAGCCGATAAGCTCGAGTTTAAATATTTCTAATCTACTAAGTCTTGATTAAATCCGTATTTAGTTACATATCCATCGATTGACCATACATTTAACTTTTGATCCTTAGCTTCATATTGAGCATCGTAAAGCATATCTAAATGGCGCACACCCTCTTTTATATAGGCAACTCTAGCTAAGCCCTCTCTCAATATTTCAGCATTATACATTTTCATTTCATTGCCATCTTGATACCATAAATAGCCTAAATATCTATCGTAATCGTCTTGTAACGGTCCATCAGTCTCTACATAGGCAATATCACCTTGTTTAAGCTTATCCTTCGCAAAGGCTGTAGCAACGTCTCCTAAATAGTCTTTTTCTTTAGTATCTTCTGGACAATCTATCAATAGAGTACGAATTCTTATATTTTGACCATTTTCTAGTTTTAATTTCATTGTATCTCCATCTACTACTCTTTCGATAGTTACTTTGTACACATAATCTGGAACTTCTCCTTTTGATAAGCTCTCCTTCAATCCTTCGTAATCAAGAGGCTCCTCAGATTCATCGATTTGTTCAATATCCTCTTTAGACTCTATATCATTTTCACCTAAAATAATTTCATCACTAGAACTACTCGAAGCGCTTGAACTAGGCTCTACAGATATATCTAGCTCACATCCACATAAAAATACTCCAATCGATACAACTAAAAGCATCAATAATTTTTTCATTTTTGTAATCTCCCTATCATTATTTTTTCAACTTTAATTTTACCATAAGAAAACATTTATTTTAAGTAGTTTTAAAACAGATTTATAAATAAATTTTATAATATCATGGTTATATTTTTACATTTTTTTACAAAAAGTAACAAAAATATTATAAATGTGGTATTATATTATATTGTAAAAAGAAATATGAAAGGAAGTAAAAAATATGAACGCCATAAAAGCATTATTTGCTATTATTATAGCAGCTTATATAGGTGCATTTGTTGAAGTTATGCCTATGCCTAAAAACATAAATTTTTGTTTTAAGCCACATCAAACAGCAAATCCTAAAGCAAAATAAATTCTTATATAAATAAGATAAAAAAGATTGACTGCAATTCGAACAGTCAATCTTTTTTATCTTATTTATATATTTCAATATTATGAAATACAGCTTTTCCTTTTGAATCATTTCTGTACATATGATTTAAAGTTCCATCGAACTTCAAACTATGACCAGCCTTTAATTCATAAACCTCTTTTTCTATTTGAACAGTTAAAGTTCCTTCTATTACAAGAATCATTTCTTCTAAAACATTTTTATGTGTAGCAGAAATATGTTTACATCCTTCATCTAATTCAATTAAAAATACATCTACACCGCTTTTTGAGTCAAATGGAAATATTGGATATAATCTCATACGTCCATTTTCTTCTTCAATAATTTCAACCTCTTCTTTTTTCACTAAAACAAGTTCATTTTGATTGTCATCTAATAAAGATGTAAAATTAACCTTTAGTCCAGATGAAATTTTCCATAATGTAGATATTGTCGGACTTGATTCTCCTCTTTCAATTTGTCCTAGCATAGCCTTGCTGACACCTGTCAACTTAGATGCTTCATCTAAACTTAACCCTAAACCATTTCTCAATCTTCTTAAGTTTTGTCCCACTTTTGGAAGTTGTGACATCATAAATAAATCTCCTCGCCTTTTAAATTTATGACTACTTATAGCTAACTACCTCGACTCCACAGTTTCTAACTACTTCTTCAAGAGAAGTCATTTTTTCTTTAGTTGGAACTTCAAACTCATGAATATAATCATAAAGTCCTAAAGCCTTGTATTTGTCTAATCCTAACATATGATAAGGTAATAATTCCATTTTAGGATTTTTTACATTTGCTTTAACAAATTCTGCAGTCTTTTTAATATTATCCACGCTGTCATTAAATCCTGGTATTACAGGAACTCTAATCACCATACTTTTGTTGAATGTAGCCATCTTCTTGATATTTTCAAGTATTTTTTTATTGCTAATACCTGTGTATTCTCTGTGCTTCTCGTCATCCATATTTTTTATATCTACAAATATGTGATCTAGCTTTTCTAAAACGTCTTTACATTTATCAAAATCAAATAATGCACAAGTTTCTATAGCAGTATATATACCCTTTTTATAAAAATAATATACTAATTCTCTTAAAAATTCAAGTTGATTAGTAGGTTCGCCCCCAGAAAATGTTATCCCACCTCCAGAAGATAAGAAGAAAATAAGGTCTTTTTCTATTTCTTTTACGACTTCATCCGTCGTCATCTCTCTAGTCATTTGGCTAATTGCATCTTGAGTGCATCTTTTTATACACTCTCCACATAAATCACATTTTTCATTTACTTGCTTTCTGTCAAATAAAGAAGTTATGCCCTTATGACATACACTTACACATCTTTTACATCCTACACAACGATCTTTTGATACAGCTAATTTTACAATTCCTGACCATGAATCTGGATTAGAACACCATCTGCATTTTAGAGGGCAACCCTCTAAAAATACAGTGGTTCTTATTCCATCTCCGTCATTTACTGAAAAACGCTGAATTCTAACTACGTTTCCCTTAACTGACATCTATCTCTCCTAATTAGAAGCTTTCATGTGCATTTCTAGCCATTATAGCATCTTGCATTTCTTTTGATAGATTTACGAATTGAGTTGAATATCCTGCAACTCTTACTAGTAAGTCTTTATAGTCTTCTGGATGTTCTTGTGCTTTTTTAAGTATTTCATTAGAAACTGTATTAAATTGTACGTGGAATGCTCCAAGTGCAAAGTATGATTGTATTGTAGAAGCTAAGTTTCTAAGTCCTCTTGGAGTATTTACTAAATCATGGCTAAATCTTAAATTAAGTAAAGTTCCTCCAGAGTGGAAGTCATGTTGTATTTTAGCAGCTGATTTCATAGCAGCTAAAGGTGTTTCTGTATCAGTTCCTGCATATGGAGATACACCTTCTGTTATAGGTTGACCTGCATATCTACCATCAGGAGTTGCTCCTATTATTCTACCAGTTGGTATATAGTTTGATATACCCATAAATGCAGTAGTAAATGGAGATCCAAATATATCTTTATATTGTTTAACTTCATGATAATAGAAGTTAGATACTTCTACAGCTATTTTATCTACATAATCATTGTCGTTACCATATTTTGGAACACTTAATGCTAATTTTCTTAATTCTTCGTAACCTTCCCAGTTAGCGTTTAGAGCTTTATTTAATTCTGCTAGAGTAGTCGCTTTATCTTCGAATACTAATTTTTTGATAACAGCTAAGCAGTTAGCTACAACACCTAGACCTATACCTGTAAGAACTGGTCCTACATTGTATTTTGCTCCACCTTTACTTAAGTCTTTACCTTTTTCGAAGCATCCATCAACACATATTGATAAGTATGGTCTTGGAACAACTTCTGTATGAACTTGTTGAGCCACTATAGAACCTACTATTGAATGTTTTATTAAATTTTTAAATTGTTTGTAGAAAGCATCTTCTACTTCTTTGTAAGATACAAATTCTTCTACAGGTTTTTCTTCTAGACCCATTTGTTCTCCAGTCATTCTAGCTTTACCTTGATTTATAGCGTATTCAAGTGCTGCTGCAAAGTTTATATTTACAGTTGCTGTCCATTCGCCTACTTTTCTAAAGTGAGGAACTACGCAACCACAGTTATTCCAATCTCTAGCATCTTCTGGAGTAAGCCCATTTTGAAGCATCATTTGAGTACCACAAGCATCGTTGTGTATTGCTGGGAATCCAGTTCCTGCTGCAACTAAATCACAAACTGCCATCATAAAGTCGTCTGGTGCACCTTGATGAACTCTAACACTTAATCCTGGTTGGTGAGTTTTTATATCTTTAGTAGCTTCTAAGCATAAGTAAGTTAAATCGTTAGTAGCATCTGACCCATCACGTTTTCTACCACCTACTGTTAAGTTTTGGAATTGATTGTATCCTGCAAAATATCCTGCTGTATTTTCAGATATAGTCCATACCCATTCAGAATATTTTATCCATAGAGCTTCTATTAATTCTAGGGCCCCATCTCTATCTAATTTTCCTTCTTTTATATCTTTTTCGTAGTATGGATACATATATTGGTCAAATCTACCTGGGTTAAGAGATAGAGGATTTTCACATATGATTCCACCTACTTGTACAAACCATATAAATTGAATTGCTTCATAGAAGCTTTCTGGTGGATTAGCTGGAACTTTTTTACAAACATCTCCTATTTTTATAAGTTCAGCTTTTCTCTTTTCATCAGTTTCTTTTTCTGCCATTTCATAAGCTAAATCAGAATATCTCTTAGCGAAAGTCATTATACCATCGCATATTATAACTATAGATTTGTAGAATTCTATTTTTTCTAGATTTTCTGGTACAGTTATATCTAATTCTTCTATTTTAGCTAAAGCTTCTTCTTTTATTTTTTTGTATCCTTTTGGAAGTAGTATATCTTCGTAGTCTGGAGTTACTTCACCAACTGCTTGTCTCCATTTTGAGTCGTTGTCTAGTACTCCTGTATCTATTAATATTTTTGCTGTATCTTCTGGTAGTCTGTTTAAGTATATTTCTTCTAGTGATTTACCTTTCCAGTAAGGGAAGATTTCTTTTCTAGTAAATTCTCTTTGTTCATCAGTCATTTCGTATGGGTCTTGTCCTCTAGTAGAGAATTTATCCATTTCTTTGTCTACCCATTTCCAAGAAAATTCTGGAGTAAGTATACCTGTTCTTTTGAATTCACCTGCTGTACCTACTATTATTTCATCATCGAATATAGTTATTGGTAATTTTTCGCATGCTGCAAGATATGCCTTTGCACTTCTTATGCACATAGGTTGTCCTTCTGTTTCTCTGTATGAATCTGTATATATTTTTGCTCTTTCACAGCTTATTTGTGGTTTAGTATTAACGTAATCTTGTCTAAATTTTTCTATTCTACTTGTTACACTCATTATAACAGCCCCCTTTATGTTATATGTTACTTCGTATGTTATTTTATATGTTTATTTTATTATACTATACTTTACCCACAAAATATATACCTTAACTAAATTTTTCAAAAAAATTTTTTTATAAGAAAATTTTTATTTTAAATCCGCTTAAATTTATATATTTGACAGCTCAAAAAATCTTATATAAGATTTTATTAATAACTAATAATATAAATTATTTTTAAATTTGATGGAGGGCTATTTATGAATAAAATTAAAATTGCATTAATCCAAATGCATGTAGAGGAAAATAAATATAAAAACTTAGAAAATGCAAGTGAATTTGTAAAAAAAGTAGCTGAAGAGGGTTGTGATATAGCAGTTCTTCCTGAGATGTTTACAACACCTTATAAAACTGAAAACTTTCCAATCTATGCAGAATTAGAAGGAGATAAATCTTTTAAAATGCTTTCAGATATAGCAAAGGAAAACAACGTATATCTAGTAGCAGGGTCTATCCCAGAAAAAGACGATAAGAATCTAGTCTACAATACATCTTATGTATTCGACAGAAATGGAGTAAAAATAGGCAAGCACAGAAAAGTACATCTATTCGATATAGACGTAGAAAACGGTCAATCATTTAAAGAATCAGATACTTTGACAGCTGGAGATAAGGTGACTGTATTTGATACTGAATTTGGAAAGATAGGTCTTTGTATATGCTTCGATTTTAGATTTCCTGAATTAGCTAGACTTATGGCTCAAAATGGAGCAAAAGCTATTATAGTGCCTGCCGCATTTAATATGACTACAGGTCCTGCTCATTGGGACTTGATGTTTAGATCTAGAGCTATAGATAATCAAGTATATGCAATTGGATGTGCTCCTAGCAGAGATGTAAATGGATGCTACGTTTCTTATGCAAACTCTATAGTCGCATCTCCTTGGGGCGATATTTTATATAAGATGGATGAAAAGGAAGGTTACAAAATTGTAGAAATAGACTTAAATTACGTAGATAAAATTAGAAAAGAGCTTCCTCTAATGTCTGCTAGAAGACTCGACTTATACGAATTAATCGAAAAATAAATAAATAAAAAGCTCCCCCGCCATTTTGAAGCGCCCCCAAAAAGTTAGACCTGAAATCTAACACTTGGAGGTCATCTCAAAGAAGCAGGGGATTTTTTATGCTTTTTTTCTTTTAAAATCTACTTTTTTTACATTGTTTTTATTGTTTTTCAACTTCAATGTATCTGGTTTAAGATCCATTAAAATTTCTAAATCTTCAGGATATAAAATTATACCTCTATCGTATAGCTTATCGATTAAAGTTGCATTGCTAACTATATTATTTTCTATTAACGCTTCATACGCCATCTTAAGCAGAGATGAATCGTGTAATTTGAATTTGTCATCTAAAGGCTCATTTTTATCCCATCCTCTTTTTTGCCACTCGTCTAGCAGATAATTGTATTTCTTATAGCTTATAACACCTAAGCTATAAGCTCTATAAATAAGTAAGCTCACAGGAACTGCCCATTTAGCTTTTAGCTTGATATAAAATTCTAACTCATTTGTATCCTCTAGGCTGTTTAAAAATGCCTGTTTTGGAAGTAAAAACTCGCTAGCAAATTCATCACAATCAAATTTCTTTAGAGATAAATTCAACATATCGCTTACAATATACCCTAGTTCACATGCTAAATCATGATTTCTAAGAGGTGCTATATTTCTATCCTCACCTAAACAAACCACGTATTTTTTATCTAAATCTACAGATTGCCTTTGAGTAAAAGGACTTGCTCCTTTTCTATTTACATTCATATAGCTGATTATTACTCCCTTTGCAGTCATAATATCGCCTAAATCTAAAGGTGTAGGTTTTTCTTCATCCCATAAATTCCAATGCTCTCTAATTTTTTTTGAAATAATCTCCATACTGTCGTTTTTATTTAAATTATCTGGAAGATCTAACTCTGGAAATCCTATATACTCTTCAAAGAACAAAAATAATTTTCTAATCATAATTAATTTTTCTCTGTAAGATATTTCTTCCATCCTAGGTATAGTAGAATTTGGATTGAAGTGAACGTCCTCTACCACTACCTTTGTAGTTTCATTTTTGTAGAAATATTCTCTTGGAAAATAAAGTATGTTAGATAATTTCAATGCATTTTCTAAAGTTGGTTTATATTTATTATCCTCAAAGGCTAAGATATCTTTTTTGTTTATATTTGTTTCTTTAGCTAAAATGTCTACACTTTTGCCTCTATATACTCTGGCAATTTTCAACCTTTTTCCATTAAATAATTCTTTTTTCATTTACCATACTCTCTTTCATTATCAAATAAAAATATTTATTTTAAAAACCTATAATGCTGATTTCACAACAGCTTAAATTATACTCAATATTTTATATAATATCAAATAATATTTCTAAATTATTTCTTTTTCTAATTTCATAATTGCATAATTCATAAGAGATTCTAGATTAGAATTATTTTTTCCTCCACCTTGTGCATTAGTTTTACTGCCTCCGCCTTTTCCATCGATTAATTTAATCGCATCTTTTAACAATTGGTTCATATCTAAGCTATTTAAATTTTTACTACACGAAAACACCAAATTAGCTCTATCTCCATTTGCAAGTGCAAATAAAACTACTCTATCGTCTTCTTCTGTTATCTTATTAGACACCTTAGATATATACTTAGAGTCCTTATCTGTATATATTTTATTTATTACAGACACTCCATTTACTACTTTTGCAGATGAAATTATATCTTTTACTTCGTATTCGGCTATCTCTTCTTTTAATTTTTTATTTTCTTTTATACAATCTTTGAGCTTATTATTTATATTTTCTATTCCTTTGATAGCCTCTTGATCACTGCAGCTTAAATATTTGCATATATTACTAAGATATCTATCTCTATCTATTATATACTCTATCGCTTTGTTTCCTGCAAAATACTCTATTCTAGTTGAATCCTTGTATTTTTCCCATTTTCTAAATTTTATTACCTTTAAATTTAAAGTCGATTTAGGATGAACTCCACAGCAGCAATTAAAGTCCAAATCTCCTACCTTTACGATTCTAACATCTCCATTGATTTTAGAAAAATCATCCTTTATTTTAAGCTTTTTAGCTTCTCTTTTAGTTATTTTAAAACATTCTACGGCGATATTTTCTGAAATTATATCATTTGCCATTTTTTCAATCCTGCATATTTCATCATCAGAAAAACTTCCCTCGATATCCACAGAACTTCCCTCAACTCCCATATGAAAGCTAGTAGTTTTTCTCTTAAACTCGTCTAAAAACAAAGCCGATACGACGTGCTGTGCAAGGTGATGCACCATTGAATATTCTCTTCTATTCCAATCTAAAGCACATTTGACTTTGTGAATTTTATTTGGCTTTGATTTTAGGACATGGTATATCTCGCCGTCTTTTTCATATACGTCCTCTACCTCACATGATTCTATCTCTCCTAAATCACACAGCTGTCCCCCTCCACCAGGGAAAAATGCAGTTTTATCTAAAATGACATGATATTTTCCATCTATTTCCTCAATTTTTTCTACCTCACAAGTAAAATCTTTTATCTCCGAATCTTCATAAAATAATTTTTGCATTGTATTTTTACCTTTCCTTATACTATATTATTGTTATCAATATATTTATTATACTATATTTTTATATCGTAAGAAGTCATTATATTTTGAACAAAAAACAAGGAGGCGTAAATACCTCCCAACTATTTATTAATTGTAAATATCAGAAAACTCTATATTACATCTCTCTATCTTACTTTGCCTCATTATATTATCACTCGATATAGAATTTCTACTTTCGATATCCGAGCTATTAACTCTATTTGGCAGTGTAACTTCAAAAGTGGAGCCTACGCCTACTTCACTATCCACACTTACATATCCTTTATGAAGTCGTACAAATTCATTTACAATAGATAATCCTATTCCACTACCTTCACAAGGTCTTGTAAGTCCATCATCTACTTTTTTAAATTCTTCAAATATAGTTTTTAACTCTTCCTTTTCTATACCTATTCCGTGATCTTTTATATATATTTTTACAAAATCATCGTCAATAAACATACATACTTCTATATCATTATTGTCTTTATTGTACTTGATTGCATTAGACAGCAGATTTAAAATAATCCTTTCTATTTTTTCAGGGTCGCAGCAAATAACTTGTTCCTCACAATCAGTATCGAAAATTAAATGAACGTCTTTATTTTCCAAATATGTAGCGACTGACATAGTTATATCTTCAACAATATTTACTATATTATAGTTTCCAAAATTAGTATCGTAGTATTCACTTTCTATCTGACTTAAATCCAATAGATTTTGTACAAGTCTCAACAATCTATAAGAATTTTTCTTTATAAAATTAATATGATAATCCAAATATTCCAGTGTATAATTTTCATTTTGTCTATACTTTTCAATTAATTGAACTGTACCTAAAATTATATTTATCGGAGTTCTAAATTCATGAGATATATTATTGAAAAATCTATTTTTCAACGATTCTAATTGCACTGCTTCTTCTAATAATTTTTCCTTCTTTTGATATTCCTTTTTATGCGTAATATCTCTAGCTGTAAAGAAGAAAGAATTCTCATTTTTATACTGCTTTATATTACACTCAAGCCACTTAAACTCTCCATTTTTACACATAAACTTGCTTTCCATATGTATAGTTGAATCATTTCCATTTTGAATTTGTTTATATAAAATTTCTCTATCTTTTATATCCATTATATTGTATAGACTTTGATCCTTTAACTCTTTTATATTCCATCCTAATATACTTTTTAATCTCTCTGCATTTATATAAATAAGCTTTCCATCTTTATCAAATTTACCTACTATATCTACAGATATTTCTATACATTTTTGTAAATATTCCCTTTTTTGCTTGTACTCTTTGAGCT
>NZ_JAXEWM010000248.1:0-7288 GCF_034113885.1 Intestinibacter sp. | reverse complement strand
TATAAGAGAAAATTCTCTGAATCCAAGCCACTGGAAGCAATACAGGATATTTTTGTAAGTAAGTGTATCTTCCCTTTAAGTAATCTACACTTGGAAATACAGCCTTCAATCTATTACCACTGCTGTTGTCCTCAACTGCATCAAGGGTCATAAGCGCAGTATGCTTTCTGTCCATAGTACTAGCGCCGAAAACACCTGCATCTAATATATCAGATATCAGCGCATCACTATTTATGTAGTATTTATCTGATTTCTTTAAATCTTCAAATCTATAATGCTCTCCTGGATAAACCACCTTGCTATCGTCAAAGCCTAAATATTTCAAACTAATATCTATCAAATTAAGTGCAAAAGTATCGTAATTTAATTCCTTCAAATCACTCCAAAACTCTTTCCAATCGATAAATTCACCATAAGTCTCTATATACTTAAAAAAGTCGGCAACCTGTCTTATACCAAAGCCTCCAGTTAAAAAGTGCTTCATATTATGAAATACTATGTATATAAGGTGCTGCTGATGCGATAAAGTCGAAATAGCTACACCATCTACATCGATTTCTATACTCTTTTCAAAAATATCGTCAAATAAATCATTCAGATGACTATAAGCCTTGGAATCCTCAGAAAAAAGACTCTTACTAGCCTCGATACAAAGCCCTGTATTACTGCAAAAATAAGCACACTCCTCGCCTTTATCGATAAATTCAAGCCCTTCACCTGTAAGAATTTCCTTAACTCTATCATAATCCTCAGCACAAACTACAATATCCTCATCAGCAGACATCCTATCATCTGGATTATTGTACATATTTCTGAAAATTATACCTTTGAATACTAAAAATTTTATATTTTCCTCACGAAGCTTTTTATACAGCTCCAAAAATCTGCTAGTTCTCTGGATTTGAGAGAAAATAAGTTTAAACGCCATCGACTTAAACATAGCCTTAAATCCATCATCCTGCTTTTGAAAAAAATCCTGACTATACACCGCATTATATATCATAGGTACGACATGGTGTATCTCAGATAGTTTATATATGTATATTAAATCGTTAAAATCTATTTCTTCGCCCTCGTAAGCCTGCTCCTTCAACGATGCCTTTAACAAATCTAAAAATTGTAAATTAACCTTCTGCATCACTACCTCCACATTAATATTTTTACCAAAATATCGTAATTTATACGAATTTCCTTCCTAAATATATTAATATTTTTACCCTAACATTTCAATAAATACCGAAAATATATTTTCCTTATTGAATCAACACTTTTTGTTGTCTATAATTGAATTAATAATAATTTTAGCCAAGCAAACAAATTTACAGGCTAAAATAAACTACAGGGGGAGGTGAACCGCTGCGATAGACAAATTATCAGCAGCACTAATATTTGAGTAAATTTAAAGAGTTTTCAACATTTAAAAAAATCGTAATCATCTTAGTAGCGCTACTTATATTGATTCCTTTGATAACCTTCATGGTTGTATTTTTTAGAATACATTCAGCACAGGTAGACGACACTTACGAATCTCAATACAACAAAGTAGAAGGAGTCACAAACATACTACTATTAGGTACAGATGGTCGTGAAAATGAACTCGCATACAGATCCGATGCAATGATGATATTAACTGTCGATGCAAACCACAGCGATATAAAATTAACATCTCTTGCTCGTGATACATATGTCGATATCCCAGATCACGGCAAAGGAAAATTAAACGCAGCATACTTCTGGGGCAAAGAAGATCTACTATTTGAAACTATAGAAAAAAACTTCAACATAGGTATAGATAAATTCGTCCAAGTCGATTTCGACGATCTAATGAACATAATATTCGTAATAGGTGGCGTCGATGTAGAGATTGAAAAAAGAGAAATAAAATCTCTAAACGACGGTATCCCTGGCGCATACGAAGCATGTACATACGCTGACAAAGGCGAAATGCAGCTTATAAAAGGCGAAGGTCTGCACACACTAAATGGATACCAAGCAATCGCATACGCCCGCATGAGATACCTTGACAATGGTATATACAGAGACCAAAGACAACGTAAAATAATCTCTGGTATGTTCAATGGAGTCAAAGATCTATCTATGGCTGAATATCCAAAGCTAATAAACAGTCTACTACCATATGTAACTACCAACATATCAGTAGGCGAAATGTTAGACCTAGCATTTACTTCTTATAGCTTTGCAAATGCGGACTCAATTAAACAAGCCGAGTTCCCAATCATAGACGACAAGCATGTAAAAGGCGGTAAATACAAGGATGCCGGCTGGGTATGGCTATACGATGTAAATTCTATATGCGTACTTCATGACTTTATATACGACGATATAATGCCTGAAGATAATGAATATCTAAAGGATGACAGCAAAATCGAGCTAAATTATTAATGGTTCAGTAGGATTATATATGTAGTTTATCCAAAATTTATTTGTTTATACATGATAATCTAAAAAAAATCATCTAGATGTGTCTCAATAATTAGTCACATTTAGATGATTTTTTAATTTTAAGCAATATAAAAGCTGCCAAACCAAAAGCTCAGCTAAAAGCTTCCATTTGGCAACTTTTTTCCAACCGCTTATATATTAATATTAAACAAAAATCTTCATTTTCCTTCTAAAAACAACAAATTTTATTCACCATTTAAATTTACAACCATAACCTCAGGCACATTGTTAAACCTAGGCAGCTTCTGATCATTAGACCCAAGCCCAGAAGTAATCACAAGCTTCATCCTATCCTTATCATAAAGCCCATGCACATACTCAGGAAAATACCCCTGATCACCGCCGTAAAGCCCACCTAAAAAAGGCACAACAACCTGTCCACCGTGATTATGCGCGCTAACCACCAAATCAATATCCCAAGCCTTAGAAGCCTCACCAAACACAAAGCTATCCGGTCTATGGCTCATCATAATCTTATAGCTAGGCGTATCCTCAAAATCCTTCAGAAAATCGTAAATTCCCTCGCCCATGTCCTTTTTCTTAGTCAATCCATTTGGGTCAAACGCATATCCATACATACCACCTATACGAATATCGACGCCATTTACAACTATATCCTCGTAATCCATTTCCAAAAGAGTCGCACCAGTCGCCTTTATCTCATCTAGTAAAGCCTCTGACTTTTTATTTTGCATATACTCGAACTCGTGATTACCAAGGGCGTAGTAAACAGGAGCAATATCCACAAGTCGCTTGATAAAGCTCATGGCGATATCGCTGTTTTGTGAGTCGTCGTTTAGTATATCTCCATCTGCTATTATGAAATCTGGATTTTGAAACTTGATAGTCGCAACCAAATTATCGTCATCGTCGCCAAAAGTATTGTCGTGCAGATCTCCCACGACGACAAATTTCACAGATGGTTTTAAATCACCTTGACCAGCTTTTATTTTATCATCTGTTATATTGTAAGTATTAACCGTCAAATTATTATAAGATATTTTCACCTCATAATAACAAACAGGAATTGCAATCGCTATAATCAAGCAAATTACTGCCAGTACGATTAATAGTTTCTTTTTCTTACCCATAGCTATCCCCCCTTACTAGCTTTATATTATAATATTACCATATCCGCCAAAATTTATACCTATATTTTTATATAATAAAAAATCTATATCTAACCAAAATATTAGAGGGTGAAATTCATCACCCTCATCAATAATTTAAACATATCTTTTTATAAACAATATAACTCTTTGTAAAAATCCACGAATTGGAAACATAATCATCCAAATTCGAAAAATTAATTTCCAATACCATTTATCACAGTCAATTACCTTATCTTTACGGTAAATCTTTTCTACCTTTGCTATTACATCCTCTGCTGAAACAAAACCATCTCTATGCAAGTTACCATCTCCTGTCGTAATATATCCACCTAACTTAACACTAGTAATTCTATGAAGCACATAATGACCTGCTCCAGCATGAAATAAAATGATATCTCCTTTTTTCAAATGCTGATTATCACACGAAGACAAAATAACACTATCCCTATTATGGATAATCAACGGCCACATACTATTTCCTGAAACAGTAAACCTTACTGATTTACCTTCCTCTAATATTTTCTTGATTTCAGGAAATAAAAAACGTTCAGATATAATAAAATCAGACTTTTTATTCATTTTCTTTTTCCAAATTTAAAATAGCTTCTTTTAATACATCTACTGACTCGAAATCGGGTCTACAATACAACTCCAACATAGGTATTGTACTAGCAAGCTCTTCTGCAATATCAAAAGCAGAATTTTGCATATCACATGCCCAAACAGGAGCAAAAATTCTCTGCATCAAGCAAAGTGTTCCTTCAAGAGCTGTCATTGATTTTACATGATTGTAGCTATCCTGTTTCAAAGAAACAATTGCATTAATAAGCACCTTTCGATTTATATATTCACCAGAAGAACCTGACCATGGCATTCCATAAGCATACCATTTTCCATCTACTTTTCGGCAAAGGCAACGATCCCCGTTTATAATCAACGCATTCTCTCTATCTCTCCACATACGTGTATGCGTTGTTTTTCCTGTGCCTGATGGTGCAGTCACAAGAATTCCCATTCCGTTATATTCCATGACAACTCCATGCAGCACACATGCATCGTGATTTAAAACAGCATAAGAAAACAGAGAACCAAATTCACGGAAAGCACGCTCTCCTCTAGTATTTGTGTTATCTTGGTATAATGTAAAATTAGTCCAGTCATTTGATATGCGAAAAGCAAGCTCTATTTCACCATTTTTATTTTTTGTAATCCAATCAAAATGACCATTTTCTCTTTTATATAAAAAAGTAGGCGAAAAAAAATCATCAGAACCGAATAACAATATTCCACTGTTGTCCTGTTCAACATTATTAACTGTAAAGTTAAAATCTGGTAAACTCATTTGAGATTGGTAAAATGCCATACCTGAAAACGGAATTTCCATAATAATATCTCGGCAATACCTAGAAAACGATATAACAAATTCACCTATTGTAACATACTTACTTTTATTTGTTAACTTATTATCTTCCATAATTAACTTTTAGGTACTTGTATAAGTTTTGAATGTGTATTTGGAGAAACATCATTATCACTAGGAATAAAACCAAAATACTTAGAAAAATAATCTTTTAATGCATTTTTAGCAGCATTACCTTGACATCCATTAGATCCTAATCCTAAATCAGCTAAGTCTATTCTTTCTGCACCTTCAATAACTCCATTTTTATCAACATCACACCACGCATATGCATATCCCCAACAAGTATCTGCAACTCTCTCTAAAAGCTTCATTTCTTGGAAATCAGCTTTTGGACTTTCATATATTTTATCTTTCATAAATAAACCTCCTCAATGTAATACTATTTATATTCAAAATTATCAAATTACATTTAAATCCGATAATATCTGATATATGCCTTTTGCCTCTCTACATGCATATTCAGGAACTCCAAACCAATCGCCTGTTTCTGCCAATCTTACAGCTGGACATGTTTCACATAGCCCTGCAAACTTGCATGATTTACATTTTTCAATTTCACGACTTATGGGATATTTCTCTGGCAAATGTTCCCATGCATCTTTAAATCCAATTTGAAGTGGTTCTGTATATCCATTATTCAAAAGCTCACATCCATACATACGCCCACTCCAGTTAATCGTATATTGCGTTATACCTGCACCACAACTTTTAAAAAGATAACTCCCCTCATCAAATGATTGATTATTAGGTATATAAAGCTTCTTCTTGTTATCTTCCAATCGAGGAATATCTCCACTTTGAATCTGTCTATATAAATTTACAATTCCTTCATAAGCTAACTCTACATTTTGCTCTGGCGTTAATCTCGATTCCTTTGGACAAGCTACTCCACCTCGTATTTTATCAACCACCATACGACTAATATGAAGTGTTTTATCTGGACCAAATTTTTGAACAGTAAAATCTCTCATAGCTGATAAATCCTTAAAATTTTCCTTAACAATCGTAGTCCTCATATCAAATAAAGACGGTAACGTTGATAACTTGTTTACACCATCGACAAACCTATCAAACCCATCTGCACATCCACACATTTTATTATAAGTGTCATTTGATGCACCATACATAGTCACACCTATTTTATGCGGTGGGTATTTTCTCAATGTATCCATAATCTTATCTGTGACCATAGTAGCATTAGTATAAATAGTAAGCAGAAATCCCATTTTTGCTATTGCCTCGTATATTTCACAGAAATCTGATCGTAACATAATCTCTCCACCAGTTAACAACAAACCAATTGTCCCTGCATCTCTAGCCTGTTCTGCCATATGAATCCATTCATCTGCTGTAAGCTCTCTCAAATTTAAACTATCCATACATTGTTTATCTACCCTAACTAAACACATATTGCATTTTAAATTACAGCGTCCTGTTAACTCAAAAATTCCATTAATAGGGCTTCTTTCTGGTATTTCCTTTAAAATTTCCATATTAAACCCCTTCTATGACTTTGTTTTGTTCTAATATATTTATAAATTGTTCTACATCTTTTATAGCTAAATCTTCATCTATTTTATATTCTTTAATTAAAGCTTTTATTAAATCATCTTTTATAATTTCTTCTTGCAATTTCTTCCATAAAAAAGCTGCTGATTCATTTAATCTAACTACGCCATTAAAGTCCGCTATATTATTTCCAATTGGAATTACTATATCTTCTCCTGCGATCTTTCTGAGCGCAAATCCTTCTTTAATTTTCATGCATTTCCGTTACTGAAAACTTATAAAAATCTATAAAAAATTATAAAACTTTATGTTTCATTCCTTTTTCAAAGTATCTGCTTTTACTATAAATAAATTCATAGCTATTTACATTTGATAATTTATACTCTATTTGTCTATAAAATTCATAAAAACATTGTTCTGCTATAGCCTCTGATAAATGCTTATTTTTCATCATACCTCTTACATTTAAGTCTTCTAAAACAATGAATTTTGGTTTTCGATTTATTATTTCAGTAGTTACTTGATGTAAATAATTATGACGAATATTTGTTAATCGGTGATTAAGTTTTAATAATTCCTTTTCAGATTTTATAATGTTACTTGTTTTGCAGTAACTATCTCCCTTCTTATTTATTAGATATTTTTTAGATATCTTACGTTGTAACCTAAGTTTTTTCTTTTTTAATTTTCTTATTTTTTGAGTTTTATTTATATTTTTGTAAGGTTTATCAATGTTGATATATTTGCTATTTGTCGGTACTTTATTTTTTTCAGCAAGTTT
>NZ_JAXEWM010000247.1:0-20551 GCF_034113885.1 Intestinibacter sp. | reverse complement strand
CAATAATTTTATTTTTATATATAATTTTGATTTATTATTGTATTTCGACTAAAAAACTTAAAAAAGGATAAATTTAAAATTTACCCTTTTTAAAAAGATTTTCTTATAATTTACTTCCATTATCTACCCAATCCTTGGCCTCATCAGTCTGATCCTCAGATGGTGCACTTACATTTGTGTGCGGATAAAACTTGCTTTGATCTGCCCAAGCTGCTGTGTAATTGTTATTTAGACGTACATTTGAATATAGTCTTTTGTTGTTTTTCCCTTTTAGCTGTCTACTTACACCGTGATGCTCATCTTTCACAATAACACCTCCCAAATCTTTTTATTTATTTTCTCCAAAAATAAATTATAAATTCAAAAGGTAAATACTTATTTTACGCACTATAATGGAAATTTTTATAAATTTTCAGATATTCGATTTAAAGTGTTTTCGTAATTTAAAACTCCATATCCATAAGATATATTCGGATATGAATAGATGCCCTTCTGAGTTGCTCCAAGCATTAAATACGTCTTTATAGGCTCGCTGTAAATAGACAATCGATAAAGCTCAGATTGAGCCATTATAAATTCTATAAGCAGTGATATCACTGCACATACTATAGAGCTGCTTACCCCTGTTCCTGTAGCCGTATTAAATGTGTTATCTAGATAGTTAGATATTATATCGACTCCTGGAGCTACTATATCTAGTATAGAATCTCTAATGATATCTGGAGCCTTAGATGAGCCAATCCAAATGCTGTTATATTTTGTATTATACGTACCCACTGTGATGACTTCCCTCATGAGTCCATACCTAGTTATTGTAGCCCTTGAATCGCTATCTATAAATCTAGTGTCTTTAGATATTAAATTTTTATTAGGAAGATATGCATTAAACTCTCCACTTATCACATCTTCTCCTATGATTCTCAAAGTCCAAATACCAGAATGTATATTTTCTAAATTTACTATCACCTGAAGTGAAGCCGTCCCTATAAGCGGATAATTATAAGAAATAGAATAATCTACATCCTCCAAATTAAATCGCCCAGTAAATGTTTCAAAATTAGGTGAATAAAAAACCGTCGTGCTGATTTCTCCTAGAGGAGATATTACAGCTACTCCTAATTTATCTACTTCTGTACCCTCTACTACTATATCTAAGTTATTGTCGTCTCCAACCTGAAAGGCTATATCTACAGATTCCCCATTTGATACATTTCCAGAGTAATGAATATCTGTATTTCCTTGATTTCCGGCGCCACTGACTAGTATAAATCCCGACTGCTTTAGCTCATTAAATGTATTTAACAGCGTGTGGTCGTTTTCTCTACCTGACATGGTCCCTAATGTAAAATTTATTATTACAGGTTTCAAAATCTCTTTAAATTTTTGTATGACATACGATATAGCAACTAAGAAATCCGTATTTTTATAATTGATTCTGCCTTCTATAAATAAATCTCTATAGCTTCTTAGTTTAACTACTATTAGCTCGGCTTTTGGCGCTATACCTCTGTAGCTCGGATTATTTTTTCCTTCAGACACCATAATTCCAGCAGCCATAGTCCCTGTTCCTATTTCATCCTTGCTTAGATTTTGATTGCCACTTGATATAGCGTCGTTTATTTGTTCTCTAGTAAATTCACTTCCAAATAGAAATCCTTCTGGAGGTGAGCCGTAATCGCTCTCTTGATCCCACATGTACAAAATTTTACTGCTCCCATCTTCATTTATAAAATCCTGATTTAAATAGTCTATCCCCGAATCTATCAAGGCTATTACTACACCTTCTCCATTTAAATTAGTGTACAAGGTACTTCCCATATAAGGGATATCGATAGTCTGTAAAGCACTCTCACCTTGAGCTATATTGTCTGTAATCTCTATTAACGAACTCATAGAATAAGATTTTTCCCACCATACGACTTGATCTATGTTTTTAAATAAAGCCTCATCAAAGTCCTCCTCTACATATACTACAATCAACAGATCATTTAAAAAAATATACTGAGTTATATTATTTTTTAAAAAGTCCTCTATCAAGGTCTCTCTTCTTCCCGTATAAATTAAATTGTAAGATATTGGCATATTCGATCTCCTTAATTTCAATTTACCTAAATACTTCAAAAATTTTTCTCGCATCTAAAAGACCGTATCCGTAAGTAAAATTTGGGTAATCTATCTCCCTCTCTCTCTGTGCTCCTAGCTGGAAAAAAGTAAATATACTTTGAGCAAATCCCTGTCTTTTATATCGATTATTTTGCGTTACATATTGGAAAAATAAAGCTCCCATTCCAGAAGCAAATGCCGCTGCTGCACTAGTTCCCGTAATTGTTCCATATCTCGAATTTGGATATGAAGATATTATATTTACTCCAGGCGCTAATATATGAGGCTTTTGCATATTTTGTATATTAGGACCTCTAGATGAAGCTGGCCATATTGATTTGTTAATTGTATCATAAGCTCCAACTGTAAAAATATTTTCATCTACTGCTGGGTAATTTATTGTAAAAAATGGATCTGATTCCACAAATCTAGTATTTGGATTTATAAGCTTTCTATTTTGTAAATACATATTATACACTCCTTTATATATATACACTCCTGTCAAGCTTATCCTCCAAATTCCAGGTGTAACGTTAAACAAGTGTATAGTTATAAATTCCTGACCTGAAAATATAGTCGGAAATACATATGTAACTAAATAAGATGTATTTTCAAAATTAAAAAAACCACTTGCCTGTCTATAATACCCTATTCCTACATCATTACTTTGCTCACCGTTTGGAGAAATAATTTTTAGATTTACTCTATCTGGACGGCTAATCCAAACATCTATTTTTAAATCAGGTTCTGTCTCTTCTACCTCAAGTTCTACTATCTGTGTCTCTCCTTCATTTAATAATTTACCACTTTTGTGAGTTTGAGTATTTCCCTGATTTCCAGCTCCTGCAATCTCGCATTCTGCATATTGATACCAACTCGTAGGAGATGCCCCTCTATTTATAAATCCAACATCATTATTTGAGCCTATTGAAGTATTTACTATAAGTGGACGCCCTAATTCTCTAGCTTTTTTGGCAGCGTAATCTCTTGCCACATAATAATAGGCATTATTGTAGCTTTCATCGATTTTTCCAAGCTTAATTATTATAAGCTCACTGTCTTTTGCGATTCCTTCATATTGAGGATTTACATTTCCAAGACCTGAGCAAATACCACTTAGCAAAGTTCCGCTACCTACTTCATCTGTAGATAGTGTTTTGTCATTTTGATTGATTGCTCTATTTATATCTTCTCTAGTGTACTCTGTTCCGAAATAAAATCCTTCTGGCGGATTACCTTCAACGGTTTGATCCCATAGATAGAGTATTTTGCTAGTTCCATCTGGGTATATAAAATCTGGATGCAGATAGTCTATTCCTGTATCTGCAATAGCTATTATTACATTTCTACCGGTTACATCTAGGTTTGGATTGTTTTTTATATAGCCTATGTTCGATTGTTCATTTACATTGACTCCCTCTGATGTGCTAGATAATACTTCAGACAATAGACTCATTTCTATCAGCCTTTGAACCATTGTAATATTTCTATTGTTAAAAAAAGCCTCTGACAAATATATATCCGACTCACTTAAAAAAAATATCCCGCTGTTTTCGCTGAGTCTCTTAAAAATACTAGAAAATCCGTATTGCTCTAAGCTACTAAAAAAATCGTCTTCAGGCGTGAAATATACGAATATAGAATTTGCATATGCATCTTGTTGTCTGTTGTAGATTTTTAGAACATTTTGATTTAAATTTGTTGCCAAGCGCTTTAGGCTATTAGTCGACCTTCCTAAATATATATCTGACATATCTAAAAATCCATATCCACTCGCATTTGAAGGATATGTGTTGTTTGCAGTTCGCCTTGCATTTTGAAGCAGTAAAGATTTTAATTTTTGGGAATATAAAAACAAGTCGTTTCCCATCACAATTCCCCACTCCATCAAAAGAGCACAGCATCCTGTCACATGAGGTGTTGCCATACTAGTTCCAGTTAGTGCCCCCGGCGTTCCTCCTACTAAATAGGATATTATATTTTCCCCAGGAGCCAACAAATCAGGCTTATATATGCCCTGACTTATGTCTCCTCTTCCAGAAAATCCTGACACGACATCTGTCCTAGAGTTATAGCTTCCGACTGTTATAACTCTATTAGCTGTCCCCGGCACTGTAACTGTTAAAATACCGCTCGGAGATAAAAATCTAGTATCAGGACTCAATCCCTCTGAGGTAGGTAGATACAAATCCACTATTCCATCTACTATATCTATTTGCGAAAACACGATTTTCCATATCCCAGGAGTTATCTGAATATCAGAATCTAATCTTATTGTAATTCTCCTTTGAATTGAATAAGGCTGTATTTCATAAAAATAACCTGTAATATTTGTTCCTCTTAAGTTATTATATATTCTATTATTTTCAATTGAAAGGCTTTGAGTTTTTTCATTAGACGGGTTTATCACTGTTATCGTAAATTTATCTGCAAAATTAGGCCATATATTTATATTTAGTACGAGCTCTCCCTGACCAACTACAAACTCGACTGTTTCTTCTTCCTCCTGATCATTTAAGTCTATCCTCTTATGTCCTCCTTTATTTCCGTTGTTTCCGGCCGCTACCACCATGTTATTTTTCCAGTATAAACACATATCATCTATATATTGTTCAAATAGAGATAATCCCTTGTGAGATCCTTCATTAGTTCCATAGCTGATATTAATAGCTACTGGCTTGTTTAATTCTAATGCTTTATCTAGTATAAATTTAATCGCCCTCATAAATTCAGTACTTCTCGAGTACACATCTATCTGCCTGCTTCCAACTCTGACGACGATAAATTGTGCATTATTTGCTATCTGTGCACATATAGATCCTACATGTGTTCCGTGTGTAGCAGTTATCTGTATCGGTATGTCCTTATTTCCATTTAGAGCTTCATTTATATCTGAATTAGTGTATAGAGTTCCCTCTTTAAACCCTTCTGGTGGATTATTTCCTATGGATTGATCCCAATAATAGATGATTTTAGAATTTCCAGCGTTATCCTTAAACACAGGCAAAGTATAATCTATTCCAGAATCTATAAGGCCTATTAGTGTACCCTGACCTGTTAAATTAGTTCTATTTTTAAAAGAAGTTATTCCAGATGCCGAAAAGCTCTGTTCATCTTGTGTCTCTAATATAAAAGGTCTCTCTATATATTCTACCTCTGTATAGTTTAAAAGCTGATCAAATAAATTTGGATTATCCGATGTTATAATAGCAAAATTATCGTTTAATATCTCAACATCTACATTTAACTCCGCCTCTAACCTCGAAATATCACCATTGTATTTTACAATAACTTCATAATCTATAAAAACCACCTCTTCCAATTAAAAAATTTACTACCTTTTAACTCTCTCTATGCTCTTTTTTTAATAATATTCTAAAAAAAAAAGATTATACCTAAATCAGTAATAATCTTTTTTCCATTAAACTGTATTTAATTAATTTTATATATCAGAAAAAGCAACTGCTATATTTTGTCTTCTCTCTTCCTTTGTAATATGGTGATATTTTGTATTTTTGTCTTCATCTACTGTAGTATTTGCTATTTTTACTGTAAATTCAGTTCCTTCTCCAAGCTCACTTTCCACAGAAACTGAGCCATTATGCAGCTCAGCAAATGATCTTACCAAAGAAAGTCCTATTCCTGTTCCCTCTTTGACTATACTTCTTTCGTCGTTTACACGTTCGTATATTGTAAATATTCTGTTAATGTTCTCTTCTGATATACCAATTCCATTGTCTTTTACACTTATGTAAACAAAGTCGTCATCATGCGTTAAACTCACTAAAATAACTCCACCTTCTTTTTTCCTAAACTTCAGTGAATTTGATATTAAATTGATTACTATTTTTTCGACCTTTTCACAGTCAAACCCAACTATTAATTCCTCTTCGTCTGTGTCGAATATAATATTCATATTGTTAATATTTACAAAATCCCTTACAGATTCGCATATCTCCTCTATGAAATAAACTATATCCTCATTACTCGGGTTAAAATCTAAATATCCAAGCTCTATCTTTGATTTTGATGATAAATCGTTTACTATTTTCATTATTCTAAATGAATTCCTTCTGACTAAATCGACATGTCTCAATATGTCTTCATCGTATACATTTTGCTCGACCTTCTTTTCTATAAGCTGCATAGTCGCCAATATCATATTTACAGGATTTTTTATTTCATGCGAAACAAAAGAGAAGAATTTTTCCCTTGTTTTCTTTCTATTCATAACATCATTTGTTCTGTTAGTTATATCAGTCAATATAATATAAGATGCAATAGGTTGATTTTTGTCATTTTTAATAGGATTCGATCTAATCCAAATCCATTTTTTACCTTTTTTAGTTTTTATTTGAACTCTCTCATCTATTACCTTAAAATAATCATAATAAATTTCTTCATTGTCATCTTCTTTTTCTATAAACTTATAAAATCCTTCTTCTACACTGCAAGGTACATTACAAGTCTCTTCAAACATATTTTCATAAGATTCATTTACAAATATTATCTTTCCATCGCTTACAAGAAAGAATACATCGTCAAATTTTCTTACATTTAATAATAGGTTTTCTTGCATATCATTAGGAAGATATTCATTTTCGCAGAACCAAGCAATAAAGCTCTTATCACCTATATTTTCTATTTGTACATTATAAATAGTCTTGTCTATTTTTATTTTTCTATAATTAAAATTCACTATGCAATCTGTTAAAATATCTTCTACAATTATATTATATCTATCTGTCACGTACAATTTATACGCAGCATTCGATTCCTTTATGATTGCATGGTTATCTTGAAGTTCTATTATAACAAAGGGCGTTGGGCTCTTAAATAATATACTTTTATAATCATACATAAACTGAATCCCCCAATTAAATTACAAATTTCTACATAATAAGATATTTCTAAAATTATAACTCTTAAAATCTCTCCATTTTCTTTATATATTTAGTTAGATTATATCATAAATATTACATATTTTTAATTCTTTTTACAAAATGTATTATACTATTTTTCTACATGTGTACAAATATTAGCAAATTTAACATTCATTTAACACTTGATTACTTGTTTATAAAATTTAATTTTTCTTTATTTTATAGATGATTCTTTTACTGTTATCGATATATGCTTTTCTATTTTATTTTGTCCACTACCACAAGATATCAATACCTTTTCTACGCCTTCTCTCAATCCAATAATTGTCCCATCATCATCTAATCTAATATTTCTCTGTACAGGTAATTTATTTTCTGAAAATATAAACTTAGGCTTCGGTGTCTTCAAATTTTCTGGCGAAGTTTTTACTAAAACATGTATACTTTTTTGCTCACCGACTTTTAAATTTATATTTTTATCTACAATTATATCTTTTATTCTAGCAACTATATTGTAATCAAACGATTCCTTTTTAGAACCTAAATTCGCTATAATCGTGGCTTTTCCAACTCCTACAGCGTATATTTTACTTCCCTCTACTTTTAAAACATTTTGATTTGAGCTTTTATAAGCCACATCGTATTTTTCATTAAATCTGTCAAAATCTACCTCTACGCAATTTTTTATAGTAGCTTTATCTCCTACATATTTCAAAGATCCATTTATCTCTGTATTCAACTCAATTACCTTTGGATCTACAACTAAAATATTAAATTTTTTCAAAATCCTATTATTTTTAACTACTGCAATCGACGCAATACCCTTTTTAATTCCCGTTATTTTAACTGTATTTTTTATATTATCTGAATTATCTTCAATTTTTACTATATTATCTTTGTCCAAACTCTTAAACTCTACTACCGGATCCTTTCCGTATGATGGAAACTTCACGTAATCTCCTGTTGAAAAAATCACTTCTTTATTTAATTTAACTACATATTTATCTATGTCCTTTATATACTTACCCTTGATTGCACTGATTTCTATTCCCTTTATTTGAGGATTTATCACTCCAAATTTAAAAAGATAATACTGTGAAATAAATACAAATGGAATAATTAGCAAAATAAATGCTGTCTTTTTATTTATATTAAATTTATTGTTTTTCAAATAATCACTCTCTTTTCAATAAATAATCATATTTTATTAAACATAATTACTATTACATTTATATTCTAATAAGATCTTTAGAATGCCTATAACTTATCCTTTAGATTATAAACACAAAATCTATATTTTAATCAATATTTAATGTAAACTTATATGTAATTTCATTTGTCATGTCAGTAAAAACATACTATAATGTATCTAAAGCTATTTTTTGCAATAAATACAATATATTACTAATCAAAATAAGAAAGGAATTATTCAAATGAAAAAAACAAAACAAAGAAGAACTTTTAAACAGTTTGCAAAGGATAAAAATATTGAAATATCTGTGCAAAGATATTTAATAGACGCCCTTAGCTTTATGGCTTCTGGTCTATTTGCATCATTATTAATAGGTACAATATTCAATTCTTTGGGACAAAATTTCGGAATATCATTATTTACAGATGTAATCAATCCACTAGCTAAGCAAGTTACAGGACCTGCAATAGCCGTAGCTATAGCGTATGGACTTCAAGCTCCACCTCTTGTAATGTTTTCTTGTGCTCTAGTAGGTGCTTGTGGTAATGAGCTAGGTGGACCTGTTGGAGCCTTCGTAGCTACTATTTTTGCATGTGAATTAGGTAAATTAGTATCTAAGGAAACTAAGATAGATATATTAGTTACACCTGCTGTGACTATTTTAGTCGGTGTATTAGTAGCAGAATTAGTAGGACCTGCTGTTTCTGCATTTATGACTTCTTTCGGTAATGTAATAATGAGTGCTACTGAAATGCAACCTGTACTTATGGGTGTAATAGTATCTGTACTAGTTGGAATTGCTTTAACTCTTCCAATAAGTAGTGCCGCTATATGTATAATGTTGAGTCTTAGTGGACTTGCAGGAGGAGCTGCTACAGTTGGATGCTGCTGCCAAATGGTAGGATTTGCTGTTATGAGCTTTAAAGAAAATGGTGTAGGTGGATTATTTGCACAAGGTCTAGGTACATCAATGCTACAAATGCCTAATATTATAAAAAACTGGAAGATATGGATTCCTCCAACATTAGCATCAGCGATTTTAGGGCCTCTATCTACTGTAGTATTTAAAATGGAAAATATTCCTATAGGTTCTGGTATGGGTACATGCGGTCTAGTCGGTCAATTCGGTACTGTTACTGCTATGACTGAAGCAGGAAAAGGTGGAATGATGATGTGGGCTGGAATTTTACTACTAAACTTCATACTACCTGCTGTAGTAACTTTGATAATATCAGAATTTATGAGAGCTAAAAACTGGATAAAACCTGGCGATTTAAAATTAGACATCTAAAAATTTCAAAAAATTATCTAAATAAAATAAAAAGGCTATTAAATAGCCTTTTTATTTTATTACTGCATTAACTAACCATTTTAATGCGCCCTTTGTTTCTTTCCATAAGTTAAAGTTTTCATTATAGTAGTAAGTAGCTTCTGTATATAGTACAGGATCAATCACTGTCCCAGATACTTTTAAAGCAGCTGTCCATTGCATTAAAAATAGTCCTATGTATTTATTCTTTTTAACTCCGTCTTTTACTGCTTGTCTAGCAAAGTGCAAATTGTCATTTTTAAAATAATATAATGCTTTAAAATAATCCCATTGAGCAGAATCTTCATTTTTAAATCTTAAAAATAAATCATTTACTTCTTTTCTATCGTTTTTCTTTATTAATAAATTTATTAATTTAAATCTATTTCCTTGATTGTCGTTTTCATCCATTTTTAACAATAGCTCTAATATATCTTGAGCTTCTTTGTAAAAATTATTGTTAGCCAATAAAGTTGCAAAATCTTGAGCTGCTATCATATATGGTCTTGCAGAAGGATTGTCCCAATAATTAGTTGTATTTTCTTTATCCTCTATCATTTCTTGTGCGACAACCATAGCTTCTTGTAAATAACTCATTTTATCTTCAAAAGGTAAATCCTCATGTGCTAATCCCATTAAAGCCTTGTATTTTGACTCTTTAAGCTCTTTTTCAGTTAACTCCTTTTGAGGTTCTAATTTTATATCTTCAAGATTTACAGTTTCTATACTTGAGCTTTGAGCTTTATTATTTTGTTCCTTTTCCATTTCCCCTGCTTCCTTTTCAGATGCAATTTCTTGATTTTCACCAAGTACATTTCTTAAAATTTCTGATTTGCTTTTTATAGTTTTTGAGCTAACTCCTGTTTTTTCAGAAAAAGCTTTTTTAGTTATATACATAGGATGTTTTCTTTTAAACATTTCATTATCTTCTAATACTATATTTAATATAGAAGCCACCCATATATCGCATCTAGATGAATTCAATAAATCTGCGTCCTTTTGTCCTATTTTTTTTAGAACATCTAGACTCATATCTTTATACTGTTCATTTAAATTTTGTTTACAATATTCTATTATTGCATCTCTAATTTCATTAATTCTGTCCTTCATCCATATCCTCCCATATCAAAATTCTAACCTATATTATTATAACATACTTATATAATTTATCATATCTTATATACATATGTCAAAAGTTCAATTTTTTGCATATTTTACCATTCATTTAATATCTATTTTTATTGAATACAAAAGTAATTGATTTTTAAAATATATATCTTTTAAACATAAATATAAGAAATTTATCTATTTTTTAGGATAAAATTATTTTATTTGGGAATAATACTAATCGTACAAAATATTGATTTTGAAGTAGGCGGTGTTTTATGAATAATTTTAAAAAAATGTTATTAAATGAATTACCTGAATTTAAAGACTACACTTTAAATTTTTTAAATGGAAATATATCAAAAATGCAGTATAAAAGCTTCTCTGGAGGATACGGTGTATACGCCCAAAGAGATAAAAAGTCATTTATGATAAGACTTAGAACCTCATGTGGAGTTATCTCTAGATGTCAGCTACATACGATATACCAAATGGCAAATAATCATAATTTAGATTCTATACACTTGACGACTAGACAGGCTATTCAATTACACGATTTAAATATCGACGCAGTAGTAGATATCATGAAAAACGGAATAGAAAAATGTATATTTACAAGAGGCGGTGGTGGAAATTACCCTAGAAATGTAGGATTGTCACCTTTATCTGGAGTTGATATCGAAGAGAACTTCGATGTAACTCCGTATGCCCTAGCTACTGATAAATATTTTCTGAGCAAAATGACGACTTACCATCTTCCTAGAAAATTTAAGGTCTCTTACTCGAGCTCTGACAAGGATTTTGCACATGCAACTGTACAGGATTTGGGATTTGTCGCTACTACTAAAAACAGCAAGCATTATTTTAAGGTATACGTTGGAGGCGGTCTCGGCAAAAATCCACGTCTTGGCATAAAGCTTCCAGAGCTAGTAAATCCTTCAGATGTTCTTTATTACGTTGAAGGTCTTACAGAATTTTTTGCAAAAGAGGGAAATTACGAAAACAAACATAGGGCTAGGATAAGATATTTAGTAGAGGATTTAGGAGAAGAGGAATTTTTAAATAAATTCAAAAAATACGTAGATGAACAAAAGAAAAATAAACATTTAAAAATAAATCCCGATCCAATAGATTACAGTAAAGAAGGTCTAGCTATTGACTGCACAAATCCTAGATTAATAAAACAAAAGCAGCCAAATTTATATACAGTCTATATCCATCCACTTGGAGGCATATACAAGCTTAAAAATTTAAAAGCCCTACTATACGAGCTCGATAAAGTAAAAAATCCTATGATCAGAATCGGCATGATGGAGGAAATGTATATACTTAATCTAGATGGAAATGAGGCTAAAAAAATCTTAGAAATCACAGAAAGCACGAGTGGTTCTACCTTGCTCGAGAACAGTATTTCCTGTATAGGTGTTCCGATCTGCCAAATGGGAATTTGTGACAGTCAAAAAATGCTATTAGATATAATAACCTATTTCAAAATAAATAGCAAGGACAAGAAAAACCTAGAAGTTATGCCTAAAATCTACATATCAGGATGTGGAAATTCTTGTGGAGTTCACCAAATAGGCTGTATTGGATTTACCGGCAGAATGAAAAAGATAGACAATGTCCCTACACACTGCTTTGAAATGAGTATAAACGGTAAATTTGCTGTAGGTGAGTCGAGATTAGGTGAAGCTGTAGGCGAATTTAAGTGCGATGATATTCCAAATATGCTATATGAAATAAGTGAAAAACTTGTAGACAAAAATATCGACTTTAAAACCTTAACCCAAAATTATCGAGAAGAATTCAACCAGATAATCGATAAATACAACTTGGTATAAATATTTAAAAAGCTGTAGAAAATTCGTCTCTACAGCTTTTATATTACTAAATTTTTATAAATTACCGAGCTTCTATAAATTAATTACTACAGCTAAAAATACTAGTTCTTCGTCTCCTATATTTTCAATGTAGTGTTTAGCATCAATAGTATAGATAACGTCGCCTTCTCCTACTTCGACAACTTCTTCGCCATCTAAAACCTTACCTTTTCCATTTAATATGTAATATACTTCAAAGTCTTCTTTGTGTTCATGCATACCAATTGAAGCGCCTACTGGTACAGTTATTCTAGAAAATACTTTTGCTTGATCCTTTAGCTCTTCACCTTCAAGTATCAATTCTCGAGTTATTTCTCCTTTTCCACCTGCAACAGGCCCTACAGTTTTTGTCAATTCATTTTTTCTCTTTATCATCTGCATATCTCCTTTAAAATTTACTTTAAATAATTACACTTATATTACATAATATCACAACTTTAAAAGTTTTAATATGGCTACATAATCCTTTTTCTAATTTTTTATATCAACATTGTACTTGCTATACAAGTCTTGCATTAAAGTAGTTTGCTTAGTATTTTTAAGAGTTGTAATCAAATCATCCTTTACATCGTCAAAATCCTGTTCCTTTTCACCTGTTTTCTTTATTATATGATATCCAGAAGTCGTCTCTACTACTTCAGGATAGATTTCGCCATCTTCTAGAGAAAATGCTGCCTTTGAAAATGAACTCACCATATCGTCTTCAATGAAATAACCCAAATCTCCTCCACTAGAAGCAGAAGAGTCATCTGAAAATTCCTTTGCCAATGAAGCAAAATCCTCACCGTCTAATGCTAATTTTAGGACTTCTTCAGCAGTTTCTTTGTTTTTCTTCTTTTGTTCATCGCTTACTTCTTTATTATCTGTATCGTAATTTGAAATCAATATATGAGAGGCTCTAACTTGTTTATAATCGTCTTTATTTTTTTCATAGTAATTTTTTGCTTCTTCCTCGCTTACATTACTGTATTGTTCTAGATAAGTAGCTCCCATTAATTCCTTTTTTATACGCTCTTTTAATTTTTCTTCTGTAAGATTGAACTTATCTAAATATTCCTCCTCTGTCAAATTATATTCAGAGTTTATACTGCTTATAGTCTGATCATAGTTTTGTTGCACTTGATCATCTGTCACTTCTACGTTGTTTTCCTCTGCCTCTTTATATAAAACTTCCATATTAACAAGGTATTGTAGCATATTAGATTCATACGAAGAAATTTCTGAATCGTTCAATTTTTGCAAGCCATTTGAATAAAAAATCGGCTCCATTACAGTTTTTAAGTCTTTACCTGTTATTTCTTCGTCACCTATAGTCGCGTACACTTGGCTATTAGAATAATATCTATGACTCGCCGGTAAAAGTCTTCCGTATTCCATACCTCCATAAAACGCTCCTCCTATTACACCTATTAAGGCACATATTAGGGCAACCTTTTTCATTATTTTTCTTTCTTTTTTTTCATTTTCATCCATTAAATATTTTTTCCTCCCAAATAATTTTAAAATGGACTAAGCTTTAATTTAGTCCATTCGAATTTATCTACTATATTATAATAAAAACCTTAATTTTTTCTTATTTAATTCTTATTTTTTCTAAATCATACGGCACGAATACATTTCCGCTGAAGACAGATTTTGCTTCATCTGTATATAATTTTTTTCGATTTTCTAGATTAGTATCTTCAGTATGATATAAAAGTAAATTTTTTATATTGAGCTTTTCTGCACATTTTCCAGCATCTAAAGCTGTGCTATGATGCTTTTTATATGGTTTAAATTTCTCTCTATCAGCATATAGACAATAAGCTTCAGAAAGCATCCAATCGCAATTTTGTATATATTGTTTATTTGCTTCATTGTACGGCTCATCACCAAGGCATGCTAATGTCTTACCATCATCAAATGTAAATTTAAACCCAAATTGCTTTTTCTTTGTAGATTGTATATCGAAAAACTCGGTTTTAATTCCCATAATGTCGAGTTGTTCTCCATCAGTTACCTCTTGAATATAAATTCCGTCTCCAATAAATTTGAGAAATTTTTTTGGAAAAAGCAATTCACAAAACGTTTGAATTGTTTTTACGACTTCATCGTGACAGTATATAGTAAATTTTCCAGGATATTGTTTTGCAGTCATCATCATGGCGATTTTTCTTATTATCCAAATCGCCCCCAATATATGATCGGTATGGCCATGTGTAACGATCAAATTGTGAATATCTGTATATGGAACTCCTAGCTTCTCTAACTGAGACATAATACCATTTCCACCACCAGAATCGACCATTAAATATTCATCTTCCTTTTTTAATAAAAAACATGTATTGTAGCACTTTGTAACCATTGCATGTCCTGTTCCCAACATGATTAATTCTATTCCCATTTTAATACCTCTTTTCGATTTTTATATAATTTTAACTAATGCATAAAAATTATACATTTCAAATAAGCACACCTTGCTATGCAATCGCTCAATTGATCGAGCATCTTATATGCGTAATCCTCTTTTATTTCTTTTAAAAGTTCAGGATCCTTACGTTTAAAATAGTTTAGTTTAAACGAATCCTTCGCATTTATCGCTTTGTTAGTAATATAAAATAAATCCTCTTCTATTAATTCTTTCTCCTTCGAATTATTTTCTATGTCATATTCTATCTCATTCAACTGTTCTACCATTTGTTTTATCATTGTTTCATATGTTTTCATATAATAATACCTCACATATCAACTTTCTAGTGCTTATAATTATACCATTTTATAAAAAACTCTTCAGTTAAAATTTTAAAATATATCTAAATTTTCACAATAAAACTCCTCTGCTTTGTAAGTTATGCACTTAACTTTTAGCAGAGGAGTCTTACTACCTACTTGAATTTAAATTACTTGATTAAGCTTTAAATCATTTATTTTACTTAAAATACCTTAACGTATTTTCCTGATATGTATCCATATGATCCTTTATATTCTATTTTATACCAGCCATTTGACATTTTCTTTTCTATGTCTACTTTTGTTCCTTTTGCTGAGTAGCCTATTTTTGAATAGCTTGTTGATGCTCCACTTCTCACGTTTACTCCTGCTGTTGTTATTCCATCATAGTCATCATCGTAATCATAGTCATATACTTTAACATATTTTCCTGATATATATCCATATGATCCTTTATATTCTATTTTATACCAACCATTTGACATTTTCTTTTCTATGTCTACTTTTGTCCCTTTAGTTAAATATCCTATCTTTGAATAGCTTGTTGATGCTCCACTTCTTACATTTACTCCTGCTGTTGTCACGCCATCATAGTCATCATCATATACATCGTCATAATCATAATCGTATACTTTAACATATTTTCCTGATACGTATCCATATGATCCTTTGTATTCTATTTTATACCAGCCATTTGACATTTTCTTTTCTATGTCTACTTTTGTTCCTTTTGCTAAATATCCTATCTTTGAGTAGCTTGTTGATGCTCCGTTTCTCACGTTTACTCCTGCTGTTGTTATTCCATCATAATCGTCGTCATATAAGTCATCGTAATAATCATCGTCGTAATCTGATTCAAATGATATTATTTTTCCTGTATTTGCATTTACATCGATATCGTATTCCATATTTCCTTTTACTAATTCACCTTCGTACATTAATATTCCATCATCTCTGTCTAATTCAATTTTAACTATTGTTGCTCCAGGAACCTTTTGTTGCATTATTGCCTTTGCTTGTGCTTCTGTTATAATCGTATCAGCTGATACAGGTGTTAAATTTGATAGAGATATCCCTGCTGCCATTATTGTTCCTAAACCTATTGCCATTATTTTGTTTAATTTCATAATTTATTCCTCCTCTTTCTTGTTTGTTTTTCTTTTATTACTAAATACATTTAGTTAATAAATTTTGGGTACCTTTTTGGAAATTTTTTTATATTTTTTATTTTCTTTTACTATTAAATACATATAGCTAATAAGACTTGGGTACTTTTTTGGAAAAAATTTTCATAATAATGTCATAAATTATATGTATACTTTTAAATTAAAAAAGTATATAATATATATATAGAACTCATCAAGCCTCTGTTTTTATAAATATGCTCAAATGTATGAGATAAATTCTTAGTAATATATCCGTCAAGCCTCTATTTTTGATATATGCTCAAATAGACGGAATAGATAATTCACCACTAAGTTTACATTGCTTAGTGGTTTTTTTATAGCATATAGGAGGAATAATTGTGGCAAAAGTACCTTTAAAAAAACCTAAAACATTCGATGAACAAATTGAGCTTTTAGAATCAAGAGGTTTGTTAATAGAAGATAAAATCAAAACAAAATTTATATTACAAAACATTAATTATTATAGATTTACAGCTTATTTAATTAATTTTAAAAATGAAGATGACTCTTATGTAGAAGGTACTACTTTTAATGAAATTTAAAAGAACTTATAAATAATTATATCGATTTTTTAGATTTAAATTTAATAGGTTTTCCAGATAACTGGGAACAAATATTATCTGAATAGCAAAAAGTAGCTAGATAATAATTTTCTAGCTGCTTTTTATTTTGGGTGTCAAATCGATAAATTCGCCTATTTTTTAGCAGTATTAAACTAAATCAGGGTCAATATCATTATCCTCCATTCCTAGTAACTTCAACGGTTTAAGTGCTGGGCCATTTAAAACTGTCCCATCATAATTAAACCTACTTCCATGACATGGACAATCCCAGCTCTTCTCAAAACTATTAAACTCGAGTTCACACCCAAGATGTGTACAAGTTATATCTACAACAAATACCTTACCGTCCTTATCCTTATAAGCTCCGTATTTATCTCCATCTATAATTACGACCTTTCCTTCTTCCTTTTCTAAATCTAATTCTGTGCTTCCTTTTTTTATCTTTCCTTTTATATAGTCGTAGGCCATTATACTATTTTCTTTTAAACAATTGAAATTTAAATAGCTTCCTGCTCTAGATGGATTAAATACATCTTCGTAACCAGAGCTTCCATTTACAATTAAATCTCTAAAAATAATGGCAGCTACAGCAGAGGTGCTTATACCCCATTTGCAAAATCCAGTCGCTATATAGATATTATTTTCTTCATTATTTATACGTCCTATGTAAGGTATGTTGTCTGTCGTTATATAGTCTTGCGTAGACCATTTGTATTCTATAGTTCCTATTTTGAAATTATTTTTCGCAAAATCTACAATTTTATCGAATATCTCTTTTTCATCATCGCATTTTCCTGTTTTATGGTCAAATCCACCACAAAGCAAGTAGTCTTGTCCTTTATCGGTGTATATTCTAATAGTCTTTGAAGGCTTTTCTACGTTTATAAACATCCCCTTTGCAATAGGCTTGTTGAGCTTTGAAAGCGTTAGATAAGACCTAGAAGCCTTTTGTTTTGAAAAATAAAATCTCAATCCATCATACCACGGATTAGAAGAAGCTATAATCAATGTTTTCGTTTTTATTTCGATATTATCTTTAGCTTTTACTATATAAGTATCATCTTCTCTAGTTAGACCTACAACAGGAGTGTTTTCATATATACAAACTCCCTTTGATTTGTTGATTTCAGCCAACTTATCGATATATTTTTTTGTGTTAAATTGAGCTTGATCGTCTAACTTCAATGCTGCCTTTATATCTAGAGGAAAATCCTCGATATCATTTAAATACTCATATGGTATTTTCAATCTCTCACATGTCTTGTATTCCTGCTTAATTTGATTTACATAATCTTCATCTTCTGTAAATATATAATTAGGAAGCTTTTCAAAATTACAGTCTATATCGTATTTATTTATTATATCTTCTATTAATCTAACGCCCTTTTGATTTGCTTCATAGTAAAGTCTAGCCTTTTCGTCTCCGTACTTTTTACTTATAGAATCGTAAATTAAACCGTGCGAAGAGGTTATCTTACCAGTATTTCTGCCTGATGATCCATATCCAACTTTATCGGCGTCGATAACAGTAATTTTTTTATTTTGACCGGCAAGTAAATACGCTGTGTGCAGCCCAGTGAGCCCAGCTCCTACTATCAAGTAGTCTGTTTCAATATTTTTATCTAAGGTAGGATAATTTGTATTTTCTGAATTTAATATCCAAAATGAATTTTCCATAGTAAACACCTTTCTCTCTCCCAAATTTTTATACGATATTATTGTTTACTATTTTTAGCAAAATTATTTATAATTTACAAAAAAACTACCACAAGTAATAACTCATGGTAGTAAAAGTGGGGTTGCTTATTTTATGGCTTAAATCTATATTATATTGTTTTAAATTTAGTTAGCTTTCTTTTTCTTTAATGCTCCTAATATAACTGCTCCTACTACGGAACCTACTACTAAAGCAACTAGGTACATTAAAGGATTTGTTATAACTGGTAGTACGAATAATCCGCCGTGTGGTGCTCTAGATCCACAACCAAATGCCATTGATAAAGCACCTGCTACAGATGATCCAATTACACAAGAAGGTATAACTCTCGCTGGATCTCCTGCTGCAAATGGTATTGCACCTTCTGTTATAAATGATGCACCCATTATGTAGTTTACTATACCTGATTTTCTTTCACTTTCTGTGAATCTATCCTTGAAGATAGTAGTTGCAAGTGCTATTGCTAGAGGAGGAACCATACCACCTATCATAACTGCTGCCATTATTCCAAATTGTTCTGGACCTGCATTTGCAACAGTAAGTTGTGCAGTACCAAATACATATGCTGCTTTGTTGAATGGTCCACCCATGTCAATTGCCATCATTCCAGCTAATATAGCACCTAATAATATCTTACTGCTTCCACTCATTGATGCTAGGAAATTGTTAAGTCCTGAGTTTATAGCTCCAACTGCTGGGTTTATAGCCATCATGAATAATGCCATTAGAAGTATTCCAAATAGAGGGTAAAGTAAAACTGGTTTTATACCTTCTAATGATGCTGGTAATTTAGAGAATAATTTTTTAAGTAAAACTACTATATATCCACCTACAAAACCTGCGATTAGTGCACCTATAAATCCTGAGCTTACAGGGTTAGAATTTGCAAAATCCATTAAATTATTAAATGCATATCCATCTTTTGCTAAAACTCCACCTACGAAACCTACTGCTAAACCTGGTCTATCTGCTATACTCATAGCGATATATCCTGCTAATATTGGTAACATGAAGTTAAATGCTTGACCACCTACAGTTTTGAAAAATGCTGCTATTGGTGTATTCATACCGAAGTTTGCTGGGTTTATGCTATAGTCATCTAATAAGAATGCTATTGCTATTAATATACCTCCACCTACGACAAATGGTAGCATGTGAGATACACCGTTCATTAAGTCTTTATAGAATTTTCTACCTAGACCTTCTTTTTCAGTTGATTCTTCTTCTGTAGCATCACTACTATCTGCATGATATACTGGAGCGTCTCCTTTTACTGCTCTTTCTAGTAATTCATCAGCTTTATGTATTCCATCGGCAACCTTAGTTATTATTACTTTTTTGCCGTCAAATCTTGCCATTTCTACTTTTTTATCTGCTGCAACTATTATACATTTTGCGTGTTCTATTTCGTCTTTAGTTAAAGCGTTTTTAATTCCTCCAGAACCGTTAGTTTCAACTTTTATTGTGATTCCTTTTTCTTCACCTTTGTTAGTTAAGCTTTCTGCTGCCATGAAAGTATGTGCTATACCTGTTGGACAAGCAGTAACTGCTAGAACTTCTGGATATCCATCATTTGATGAAGCTTCTTTTGTTTCAGCTTTAGCTTCTTCTTTTTGTTCTTCAGGGAATTTTTCAGTTTCCTTTTGATCTATTAATGATAAAAATTCATCTACACTCTTTGAATCGATTAGACTGTTTTTAAAATCTGCATCCATTAATATTGTAGATAATCTTGATAATACTTCTAAATGAGTGTTATTTGCTCCATCTGGTGCAGCTATCATAAAGAATAAGTTTGATAAGCTTCCATCAAAAGCTTCGTAGTCTATTCCTTCTTTTGTGATACCTGCAGCTAAACAAGCTTTTTTAACTGCCTTTGTTTTAGCATGAGGTATTGCTAT
>NZ_JAXEWM010000246.1:0-3659 GCF_034113885.1 Intestinibacter sp. | reverse complement strand
ATTATAATACTCATTCATAATAAGTACCTCCTTTCAAATTAAATTACTAAATAAAATACATTTCTTTTTTCATATATTATTTCAATTTTTCTATAATTTGTTGATTCACATTATCATAGCTATTCCAATCAATTAACTTCCCATAATTTCTTCCATAAGCTATTTTAAATAATTGCTTTAAAGTATCTACAAGTTTTTTACTAGATATATTCATCTCTTTCTTTATACTTTCATCACTTACACTAGTTATCTGATGTGCCGCTATATTTCTAAACTTCATCTCAAACTCTCTTAATAAGTTCGCACAATTATATAATGTTTTATCATCATCTTTAGATGCTTCATATTCTATATAAGGAAGTATATTAGTAGAAGAAAGCTCTGAATCCCTAAACCCTCCAGATAAATTTGATTCTCTTGTAAATCTTCTATCATATAAAATCTGTACTTCCCTAGGAAGTTTACTCTTTACTAAAAAAGGTACACTTATATTTTTACCGTTTATTTTTTTAATTCTGTTTTCACAATATTTTCTTATGTCTACTTTATATACTTCTTTTAAACATACTTCAAATAAGTCAGTCAAAACAGGAGACACCCCTCTAGTAAAATCTATTATTTCATCTCTTTTCTGTTTTATATCTAAATATAAAATATACTCAAATATCGATTTTACGCCACTAGTTTGTATAGGCAGCATATTATTATCAAATTTATCAAATTGCAATTTATATCTATATTTCAAAAATTCAATTAATTCTATAGCTTCATTATTGATTAAATATTTAGCTTCATTTGCCACTAGTGAAGCACCTTCATAATCATATACTTTTATTTGCTCCATAATTATTTTTTCTACGAGCTTTTTCCTTACATTTGTAGGTTCAATTTCTTTACATCTATTTTCAATACCATCTTTTTCGTCTAAAAAATTATCATATGAATTATCTAGATTGTTCTCTAAATCATATTCTATACCTACACGTTCTGCTTGATTAGCTCTTTTTTCAGGACTTTTAACTTGTATTAATTTATAAGGTCTATCTGCATGTGCTGCTATATTATATAGGCTACAAAGCATTTGAGGTGTTCCAGAAGATATATTAACTAAAATCTGATCATCTGGATATTCATTAGATAATTTATCTAGCCAATATTCAAACTTAGAATCAAAAATTAAAAATTCATGAGGATTGTCCATTTCATACTCTTTTATTTTAATAATCTCTATTTCCGGATAAATTTTTTTTGCTTCTATTTCATATCGGTTGTCTTTATCATCATTGTCACACATTTCTTTTGTCAAAAATATAAATGCTTTCTTAGGTTTGTATTTTCTAATGATATGTAAAAATGGTCCATCATGTTCTCCCCTCGTTGGATCTGATGTACCTATAGTGCTGAATAAAATATTTTCTTTCATAAACTCTCCCTCCAAAGTATATTAATATTCTATATCTATTCCACCCATTCCAAGGCTTGTTTTTAAACCTACTCCAGAATATGTTCCAAAATCAAGCAATAAATTAATTAAATTTTTACTTGCTATAGTGCCTTTAATTTTTATTCTTATATTGCCTACAAAAGCCGGTATCCTAAAATTCTCCATACAAAACCTTGTACTTCTCAATCTATAATCTATTATATTTGTATTGTCTATTATAGAACATAATACATCTTCATCATCAATTTCATAATTTCTAGAAAACGTATTGTATTTCATTATTATACTTTTATATATTAGACTCATCTCTGGTAATATTTTATAATTTCCAAGTGATTTAAACGATGTTGGAGATTCAAATCTAATTGTAATGTAATTAGATTTTTCTTCCGTTAAATAGTTTCTAGATATAAGATTATCATATGTAACTTGTTCTAAAATTTTATCTTTTATAGAAATATTAAATGAACCTTCATCACTATCTATTTGATTTGGCATATTTTCTATAATAGGTAATATAATATTTTCTCTAGCCTCTTGTGTTAAAGTATTTATAGTCCAAAAAAACTTTTCCCCTCGTTTGCTTACATAATGGTTATATGGCTTTAAAGTATTTGGACTTAAAAAATCTATATATTTATCAGTAGAATATTTTTTTATTATAGAATTAAATATTTGCATCTGATTAACTTTTTGCTCACGTTCATCCTGTATATTAATTTCTATTTTCAATCTATTTATCATATATATTCCTCTATTCTATTTTAATAGTATAAAATAATACTGCTATTAATAATAATTATAGTACCATTTCTTATATTTTTCATTGTAATATATATTTTTTGCTACAAATATAGTATAAAATTTCAAAAAATTCTTATATATTTATATTATATGATTTTTTTCTATTTATCTCCCCAAAATTCGTGCCGATGTCGTTATTTGTTTACATACTATATCTTTTAAAATACTTAGGAGGATTCACAAATAACAAGGTCGATATAGAAAAGCAGGTTAATCAATTTAAATGCAAGCAGGACGAGCTATTTTGTCTAGAATTTTCTAAAAAGATAATTACTAGTAAAATAAAAAATCAAATTGTCATATTAAAAAGATATGATAAGGCAAAATTAGATAAAATAAAAGATATTATCTATAGCTTAAACAAATATATTTCTGAAATTGAAAATTGTACAAGCATAAATGAAGCAATTGGATTTGAAGGAACTTGTGCGAGACTTTATTTTAGTGGTATATCTTGCTTAGTTCCTGACGAATTTAAATTCGATAAAAGAAGCAAAAGACCTCCAAAGGATCCTTTTAACGCACTGATTAGTTATGGCTATTCTCTGCTTTACAATGAAATAATATTAGCACTCACTCAGACTGGATTAAACACTCATGCTGGATTTATGCACCAAAACAAGCAGGGTCACGCAGCCCTAGCAAGTGATTTGATGGAGCAGTGGAGATGCCCTATTGTCGACTCTCTAGTCATGAAGCTAATCAACAACAATTTAATATCAATATCAGATTTCACATTTAATGAGGATACTGGTGGATACTATTTGTCGAGAAAAGCAAATAATTCGTTTATAAAATATTATGAGGAAAAGATTCGCTCTAAAAATAATTATTTCAAACATGCAGGATATGCTATGACATTTAGACAGGCTATATTTTTCAATATTTACGAATTAGTAAAATGCTTAGAGGATGGAAATCTAGATAATTTTAAAACTTTAACTTTGAGGTAAATTAATATGATAAAAATAAATAAAAACCAAAATCAAAATGCTATAAAAAATACAACTATTTTTTCTCAAAAAACCTTGGTACTTGTCATTTATGATATTTCTAATGATAAAAAAAGAAGAGAGCTCGTTAAATATTTACAATCATATGGAGGTAGAGTTCAACGATCTGCTTTTGAATGTATAATGACTAAAAAGCTCTATAAAAATTTAGTCAAGGATATAAAAAAATACATGGATCCTAAAACAGATTCGATTAGAATATATCGATTAAATAGAGACAATCAAATTTTAAATTTTGGAATTAATAAGTTGACTGATTTAAATGAAATAAAAATATTATAGACTTTTATATTTTTTTCGTATAAAATTAAATAAAAGAACTGAGTATCTTATCTAACATTATGGTATTCTAACCTTTATATTTAAAGCTTTTTAGCGATTTTATTTTATTTTTTAAT
>NZ_JAXEWM010000245.1:0-2217 GCF_034113885.1 Intestinibacter sp. | reverse complement strand
TTAATTCAGACATGGCTATCTTATTTTTTCCACTTATATTTATTCCCCTTAACAAGGCAATATATCTTTTCATATAACAATTTCGCCTCCATAACTATAAAATATTTTATTCTTTAAATAAACACATTTAGGTATATCACAGCCACACATCGAAACCTTAACAATGAATATAATTTCCTATGTGTTATAAAATGTCATTTACAATAATACTGTACTTATAATTGTTTTCATCCCCTGCATAACTCTAACTCCTAATTTTTCAAAATAGTTTTATATGTTAATTATAGATAGTGCTGTTTAGAAATAACAAGTTACATTATTATTACAGATATAGCCTAACAATTAATTACAAGGCAGTTTGCTATAATTCTCAAATAATTTTATAATCGCTATTTGTACTGCATCTTTTGCAAAAAAAGTAGCCAACTCATAATGAATCGACTACTTTTTAAAAATCTTCTTATAAATCTATTTATATTATTTTAAATCTTTTTCCTTATACAAACATTTGGCGCGTCACAAAATATATATTATTATCTATTGCAACCATAAACAAGAGCTTCTTTTAAATAATAATGTTGAACCTGCTTTTACATAGCCATACTTGCCGTATTTATTTTTGACCTTCACATATCTAGTACTTCCATTTTGATATAATGCATAAACATACGCTGGACTTCCTTTACTTATTGTAAACGCTTTTTTAGTTCCACTTGTTGATGTGTAAGCAGTTAATGTTTTTGCTGCTATATATTTATTTTTTCTTACAAGTGAACTTGTATTTGCTGTTGTTTGATTAGTTACAGTATATCCATTTACTTTTACCTTTGGATAACATTGAAAAGAACCAATAGCGTTCTCAAACTTTGAATATATTCCATAAGAAGTTTCAACAAAAGTTACTATACCTGTATTAGGGTCGTAGCTTTTTAATCTACCACCGATATTTCCTTGGAAAGTTCTATTTACTTTACATGTACTATTTCTAAATTTAAGTAATCTTATTTGTCCATCACTAGGACCAACCCATTCAAAAACTATCTCTTTACTCTTATCATTTTTATTAAAATCATATATTTTTGTTGTAAATTCAAAGTGATAATCAGGATCATAATCGTAAATCAACGTTTTAACACAGCTATTGACCTTTAGCTTTAAATCTCCACTAGATCTGTAAACCTTTATAGTATCTAAATCTCCATCTCCATCTATGTCGTACTTATAAGTCACATTTCGTTTAAGAACTTTCTTACATGATGTAGCAGCATAGGATTCTTTTGGATTTGCCACAAATACACTACCTACAGCTATAGCAGCTGCTAGTGCTACTGCACTAATTTTTTTTAATAACTTCATAATATATCCCCCTCTTATATATTTTTCACTGTCGGCACACTCACTACAGCCTATACTATAAATTATATATTATTTTATTTAAATATCAATATATATCTATATTTATACGAAATTTGTATATATTATTCTTTCTAATTATATTACAATTGTAAATTTAAATTTATCGTTTTAAGATAAATTCTTGAACTGGGCTTCCAAACTCTTCAGTTAATTTTCCTTCTACAAAACCTAATTTTTTATAAAAAGCTCTTGCTGCGATTCCTTCTAGTACTCCTTCACGATATGTAGTTACAACAATATCGCTTTCAGAATCCATAAATGTGAGCATATAAGACACCATTTTTTCCGCAATATACTGCCTACGATATTCAGTATCAACAGCTAAAAAGCAAAGTTCATTATTATCTTTTGAAAACAAAAGTGTACCAATAATCTTACCATCAATTTTTGCACATATAGCAGAATCCTTTCTCATAAAAGATAAAACTATTTCTCTGTGTTCATCTAATGCTTCTTTTGTTTCAAGTCCAGGAAAGTTTGCTTTTACTTTGCCTACAAGATCCATCCAATTATCAATATCACACACATTACCAAGTTTAATTTCCATGATGTTCACCACCCAATTCTTTTGTAGTATAATTTTCCAATATCTCTATCATAAATAAAATCTGGTATATCTTCAGTTTCAAAAATCATCCAACCAAACCTTATGCAAAATAATTCTATAAAATTATCTACATCTCTATCATAACAAGCTTCGATTTCCCTTATTTGTGATTTTAACTCAGATTCATCTATTTTTCTTCCATATAACAAAATGTCTCCCTTGTAATATTCAATTTCAACTATTGTCATGCAATA
>NZ_JAXEWM010000244.1:0-3477 GCF_034113885.1 Intestinibacter sp. | reverse complement strand
AATAATATCTATTTTTCTATGTGGAAAAATATTTTGCCATATTCTTTTTAATTTATCAATAACCATTTCTGGAACTTTATTATGTAGTTTTCCTTCTCTATCTAATTCTTTACATTCTTTTACATATTTGTCTTGTTCCATAGTATTTAATGCAATTAATGAAGATAATACATATTCATAATCTGCTAGCATCGAAGATGTAAAATTGTGTTTTTCTCCATCCCATTTCCACCTATTATCATGTATGGTCGACTGAGTTTCTATACCATATAATAACAAATTTGTAGCTTGTTCATAACTTCTTTGTTGTATATACTTACCAAATACCAATGATCGTTGAGCTCCAATTCTATGTGTATTTTGTATATCTTGTTTTTCCATCCAAGCTCCTAATTGACTCTTTCCTGATCCATTTGCGCCTATAATTATTAATGAATTTTCTTCTAAAGAATATTCATTCTTTGCATTTGATTCATCTGGTAAAAAATATTTATACGTAATAATCACCCTCTATACTTTATTTTATAACTTTTTACATTTTCATAAACTATATATCCCTATTATTTATTTTTATTATATTTCTTAGGTACACTATCTATTATTTCATGTTCATTTCTATATCTTAATCTAATAGTTCTACCACCTTTATCAAGTTTTTCACTAGCAAAATCAATTTTACCTTTATCAACTCCATTGATTTCTACTTTTACTAACCCTAATTTTTCTAAGTCTCTCATTGTTTTAAAAAATCCCATAAAAACAACCTCCCTCACATAATTTTTAAATTATTACTTATTATAAAATAAAAATTATAAATCAGCAACGAAAATTAGAAATATTACTATTAAACTTTGCTATTTCATAAAATAATTTAAATCAAAAGGCATAGGATAACTAAATCAACCTATGCCTTTCATTAAAGAACTCTCATCACCATTAACATATAACCTTAGCTACATCTCACTCAAATACCCCTCAAAAACCTTCTTCAAGCTACCCTGACTAACAACCTTCCCATTAATAATATCCAAATCCCTACTCTTCTCAATCTCCATAGCCTCCACCAAAATCCTACTAGCATCGACCACATTAAATCTACCAATTCGCTCTAAATTCTCGCAAAAATAATCCATCATACTAATATCTCTCTCGCCGTCAACTGCATTTTTGCCCCAGAACAAGCTCAATTTCTTAGAATCATCTACATCATCTGTCAAGGCCCTATCAAATAAAGATATCTGTCTCTCATGCAGCTCTTCCATAGCCTCAAATAAAGCACCGAGCACAGAATCCCTTATTTCGACCTTACTCCATTTTAAGCTCAATATATTCGATTCAAATTCTTCTAGCAAATGACTCTCAATATATCTGTCGTCCTTCATAAATAGCTTTATATCTATGTATATCTCATTTTTCTCCAAAAACGCCCTTATAGACTTCAACGCCTGCAAGCAATCCACGATATACTTATAATGCATCCAATCCGAATTATTAATCAATATAGATATCTCAGCATCGTAAGTAGTCTCGCCATTTACAGCATCTTCACCATACATCTCACCTATAGATTTCTTCACCTGATAATCTACTAGCCTTCTATACAGCTCTAAAATATCTTTTTCCTCAATATATTCTAAATAAAAATCCAGCTCCTTGCCGTTTAACTCCTCGATCACGCCGCCATTGCAATCATTCATGAATTTTATTATATAGCAATTCAACAAATCCTCCCATGAATGCGAATTTAGGTAAGATTCCAAAGAGCCAAACATGCTATTATCTAGCATCTTTATACCCAAAAACTTATCCCTATCATTAAGCTCGAACTCATCTGTAATTTCAGAAAGCATTCTAGTATATTCATTTAACAAATATTGAGACTTATGCACAACACAATAAATATTATCCTCATTTATCTTTTCTCGATTCGCCATGTCGTATTTAACAACATTGCTTGTCTTAAATACATCCTCCATTATTTCCAAAGCACGTATTTTTTCCTTTCTACAAGCCCCTATCTTAGTCTCGATCACAGCTGACCATTTCCTAATCTTGTTGAAAGCTTCTTCAAGCTTATCCTCCTCTATACTCTGCGTACCATGAACGACAGAATTTCTAAATGTAGATATATTTTCAAGCTCCTCAAGCTCGTACTCATTAATAATCGACTCGTTATACAAGCTTCTCAACGCCATTCTCAAGGAACGAGCTCTCCTCATGTCAATACCAATTCCAGTACATAGACAATCAACTAATTGATGAAGCCTATTAAACTCAATAATAAACTCTCCAGCCTTCACATTTTTCATACTGACAAAATTCTCACTCAAAATCTCACGCTCAAACTCATTTACTACAACATCATCCAGACTCTCTATAGCTTTGTCAATCTGAGGCTTTATCTCATTAAAAATCTCCAAAACCTTCTCATAATCAGCTCTCAAAAGCTTATTATTATGCGCAACCTTACATCTAAATACATACAATTCCTTCCAGCTCTTGCTTAGCTGATCCCCATCCAAATCGACAAAATCATCAAAATACCTATCCCAATTGCTCTTTTTCAAATAAGGAGCAATCTGATTAATAGTCACAAATCCCCTGTCCTTGTTCTCATTTATAAGATCATTCATATCGTACATAGTGCGCTCGTCAAACAAATAGCTTCTCAGCTCAAGGAAATTAAACTTATAAAAAAGCTCCTCCGTCTTGTTCTCAGTGATGTAATTAGCCAACTTATCTGGAGTATTTTGCTTCACCCAATCCCTGCCAACATTGACGACCATGAACTTAGTAAGCAGCTTTCTCATGGAATTTTCCATATCGTAAATCAGTGGGTACGCCAGCTTAGAGTAGTAGAAGCTCACATCGTCCCAGATAGTCTGTATCTTGTCTGTGACTTTGTATACTGCTATTCTTATGCTTCTCAGTAGGCTTTCGTATGCTTTTATGTCTGATTGGTTTGATTCGTCTATTTCTGCTCCTATTGTGATGTGGAAATAGATGAACTCGGTTTTTTTCTTTTTGGATTTTTCCTTTTTCTGTTTCTTGTTTTGTTTTTGGTCTTGTTTGTTTTCATTTAAATTTTTTGGATTTTTGTTTATGTATTTTTTGCTTTTGTATGTGTAAAATTTGCCTTTGTATTCGATGATGTTTTTGTCTACTTTGATGTCGCCGTTTATCATTAATAGGTTTGCAAAGCTTTGCTCGTTTTTGCAGATGTTGTCTTTGTTTTCTATGGAAATTAGGTATTCTGTTTTCATTTTTGACATTGTTAGGGTCTCCTTTTTTTGTTTTTTTATTTATATAATATAATAGAATTTTGAAATTGTAGTCGATAAGCCTTAATTTGCAATATTTTTTTTTAATTTCTAAACTCTTAATGAAGCCTCTATAAGCATATAGTAAACTAAATAAATCTTATAAGAAATATGATCAAAATTTTTGACAATTTTATCTATAAACTTATTTTTTACA
>NZ_JAXEWM010000243.1:0-8019 GCF_034113885.1 Intestinibacter sp. | reverse complement strand
ATGACTATATTTATCGCAGCTAAAGCATTTGAATTTACAAACCTAGACACAAAAAATCCGTCTATAGTAGTGTAGAAGGATAAAAATACCATTGTGATTATCGACGGAATTACAAATCTGACAAACTGTGGATAGGTTTGCTTTTTCGAAAAAAATTCCTCCATTTTATCATCCTTTCCAAAATAAATATTTAATCAATTATTATAATGATAAATCATATAAAAACATTGTCAATGGTTAACGAAAGGAAATTTTTAAATTGGAAGTTCAGAATGAATTATTCCACAATTTTTAAGAGATAGAACTCGATTTTTTGCAGATAATATAATTGAATAGAATTAAATATGTAAAATGGAGGTTTGTTATGCATAAAAAACATAAACAAAATAGCAAAAATAAAAATAATAAAAGTGCAATAGATCTTGAAAATAAGAAGGAATTCGAAGAAAGATATAAAGATAATAAATGGGTTTCTGCGTTTAAGCAAGATCCAGTTACAGATGAGCAATCTCATGTACAGACTGATTATAGACAGCTTAGATAAATCATATATTTTTATAAAATCTAGAAAAGCAAACCAATTAATAAAATTGGTTTGTTTTTTGATGATACAAATGATAAGAGAATAGAATCGTAATCAGAATATAGGGTGAATGAAATAAATTTATATAAAAGGGCTAAGTTTAGTAATTATATGATATTATATTATTATAAAGCACTTTAAAACTATATTGGGGGAAATAATAATGAAACTTGGGGATTTGAGAAATATTAATAGAATTACAACTAAAGCAGAAAAAGTAGAACAGTTAAAGAGAGATTATAATTTTAAAGGATTATATCATTTTACAGATTTCAGCAATTTAGAACAAATATTTAAAAGTGGGTATTTATATAGTAGAAATGAATCTATTCAAAAATTTGGTGGATTTCAAGATGGTGCAGATCCTAAAATGATTAATAAACTTAGAGATTTAAATAGACTTTTTGTAATGAATTGTGTTAGATTTTACTATAGACCTAAAACGCCTACTTTATATCGTAATGAAGGTGTTAAATTAGAACAATATTGTAATAATATACATATACCTATGCCTGTATACTTACTATTTGATGAAAGTTTAATATATTCAAAAGATGTTATTTTTAGTGATGGTAATACAACAAGTAAATATACTAAAATTGATGATACTAATGATTTTTTTATAAATAAAATGGATTGGAAATATATTTTTAAAGAAGGACATTATTTTGAACCTGGGGAGAATTATAGTGATATAGAAAAATGGGAAAGAGGTAGAAAAAGACAAGCTGAACTTCTTAGTCTTAATCCAGTTTCTATAGAAAAGTATCTAAAAAAAATAATATTTAGATGTGAAGCTGATAAAAAAAGAGCTATAAATGTTTATGGACATAGTGATAAATATGAAGTAGATATAAATTTATTTTCTGATAAAGATTTATATGGTGCAGAAAAGCAAGAAGATGAGAATAATTTTATAATTGATTATGATATTGATTATGAATTTGATGAAAATGGAAAAAAAAATAAAATTATATTTATTGTAGAGTACAATAAAAGTTGGAAGGATTACAAAACTTCTTTTAATATATATGATTTAGAAGGATTAAATCTTAAAGATTCTATAAATGAATTTTATAAAAAGTATATAACATCTAAAACAATAGAATATGAACCTAAAAAGATAAGAGGAAGAGCTAATTTAAATTTTAATAAAAATAATAATTATAATGATAAGAAAATATTAAAGATAGAAGGAGATATAGATAAATTTTCTAAATTTGAAATATATATTAATAATTTTTTATATATTGAAGAATTTTTAAAAAAAGAAAATCTTTTAAAATATGAGATAGATGATGATTTTAAATTACATGTAGTTTTTAAAAATAAAGAAATTGTTAATTGTTGTCACAAATATCAAATATTAGATAAAGAAAATAAAATAGTAGATGAAGGATTTCCAAAATTTAAAATGATTTCAAATAAAAAAAATGATAATTATAAACATTATTATATAGATTTAAATTTATACACTAAGGCATATAAAATTAAGTATTATGTAGATAATGTCATGTATATTTGCGATTTGCTTTCAAATATTAAATAAGAAGGTGATGGAATTGATAGAGTATTTAGAAGGTACAGTTTTTAATTCACCAGCAAAAACACTTGTTAATGCAGTGAATTGTTTTGGAACTATGGGTGCAGGAATTGCATTAGAATTTAAACTTAGATATCCAGAGATGTTTGACGAATATGTAAAAATGTGTGAAAGTAAAAAAATGACAGTTGGTATTCCTAGAATTTATGAGTATTCTAATGATAGATGGATAATGAATTTTGCTACAAAAAATCATTGGAGATATCCTTCAAAAATAAAATGGATAGAAGATGGTTTAAAATATTTCGCTGAAAATTATAAAAAAAGAGATATAAAATCTATTGCATTTCCTAAATTAGGAACAAGTAATGGAGGACTTGACTGGAATGAAGTTAAATTAATTATGTAAAAATATTTATCTGATTTATATATACCAGTATATTTTTGATTAGATGAAAAAAAAGAACCTGAGGGAGTAGAAGAATTTATGGTAAATAATATTAATTCAATAAATACTGTAGATTTTTATAAGCAAATTGGGATAACTAAAAAAGCAGCAGAAAAACTTGAAGAAAGTAAACCAATAAATCGATTTTGGCATATTTCAAAAATAAAAGGAATAACAGCAAAATCATATAAAAGTATATTTGAATATTTTTATAAAAAAACAGATGAATATTCTGATATAAAAAAAGATGAAAATATAAGCTTTACTAGTGAACAATTATCACTGTTTTAAGTTAACTAATAAAGATAAAAGTTTTAGAATTTACAAAGGTATATAAAGTTTATAATTAAAATAGAGAGTTTAAAGTTTTTTCTGTAAATAATTTTCTAAGAGGTATAGGCTTGTTAAGTTAGTCTATGCCTTATTTTTTTGTATGAAATATAATATTTTCTATTAAATTTTTTATGTTAAAAAACATTAAAAAATGTTAGAAGACTGTAAAGCCTATTACAAATAAAGAAATATCTGATACGATACATAATAAAATATATTAAAAAAAGTAGCACGCTCAATGCGTCAGAAAGGAGAATAATAAATGGAAGCTAAAAGTCACTCGCACAGGAGCAATTTAATAGTAGAGGAACCTCCTCCTCTCCAGCAAACAGGGGAAATACAACTCAGTGACTCTAATTGGTACAAGATAAGTACAGTCGAGACATTAAAAATGCTTAAATCAAACCAAGAAACAGGTTTAAGCGAAGAGGACATATCTATAAGGCAGAGTAAATACGGAAAAAACAACCTTACTGAAAATAAAAAGCAGAGTAAGCTGGTGAGGTTTTTGAAGCAATTTAACAATAGTGTGATTTACATTTTGTTGGTTGCTGGAGTATTGACTTTATCTATGGGACACATCTCAGATTCGATAGTTATAGGGATAGTAGTAATTGTAAATGCTTTGATAGGCTATATTCAAGAAAACAAGGCAGAGGATGCGATTTCAAAAATCAAGCAGATGTTGGTGGTGAATGCAACTGTCATAAGAAATGGCGAAAGGGTGGATATCGATGCAAGTGAATTGGTGTTAGGGGATATTGTCTATTTAGAGGCGGGAGATAATGTGCCTGCTGATATTAGAATTCTAGATGCCGATAACTTGAAGGTTCAGGAGGCTGTTTTGACGGGCGAGTCGGATTCAGTTGTGAAGGATGAGCAGACGTTGATAGGAAATGTAACTGTTGCAGATCAAACAAATATGGCATTTGCATCTACTTGTGTGACAAATGGGTCGGCGACTGGCATTGTCGTTTCGACAGGTGATTATACTGAAATAGGTAAAATAAATCAAAGTATCAATCATGTAAAACAGCAAAAAACACCTCTAATAATATCTATAAACAATCTAGGAAAATATATATCTTATACTATAGTTTTGACGGCTGCAATTTTGTTTGGATTTGGAATTTTATTTGATGTATATGAAATTCCTGTACTGCTGTTGTCGATTATTACAATGGTCGTGGGCTCGATTCCAGAAGGATTGCCTGCGATAACATCTGTGATATTGGCGATAGGAGTTCAAAATATGGCTAAAAAGAATTCTATAGTCAAAAATCTGCCATCTGTTGAAACTCTAGGCTCTGTGAACATCATCGGAACTGATAAGACTGGAACACTTACCAAAAATGAAATGACGGTAAAGGATATAGTAACTAGAGATAATTTTTATACTGTGACAGGAAAGGGATATTCGCCTGAGGGAGAAATTTTTAGTGGAGATGAAAAAATCACTATTGATGGTGACTTGAGAAAATTAATACTTATAGGTGCACTTGCAAATGATGCAACACTAAATTACGAGGATGGAAAATGGGGCATAAATGGAGAGCCGACAGACGGATGTTTTCTTACACTTTGCAAAAAGGCGAAATTAGATATAGCTGGTTTTTCGGAAGTTGATAAGATGCCGTTTGACTCCGATTTTAAATATATGGCGAAAATAGTAGATTTAAAAGATCAGAGATATTTAGCTGTAAAAGGTGCTCCAGATAAATTGGTAGAGTTTATAAAAGATGACTTTGACAGGGAATACTGGAAAAATCAAATGACAACACTAGCAAGACAAGGAAAGCGTGTCGTGGCAACTGCTTATAAAAAATTACCTAAAAATACGACAGAAATAGAACATGAATTACTGGATGAAGGGATGATTTTTGTAGGGCTAGTCGGAATAATCGACCCTCCAAAAGAAGAGGTCATAGATGCTATTTTGCAGGCTAGAAGAGCAGGTGTTAAAATAAAAATGATAACAGGTGATCACCCTGAAACAGCAGCAGAAATAGCAAGACATATTCAGTTGTCCGAAAAAAACAAAGTTATAACTGGACCGGAAGTAGATAAACTAACAGATGAAGAGTTAAGCTCAGTAATTCAAGATTACGATATATTTGCAAGAGCAACTCCTGACAACAAACTCAGAATTGTAAAAGCATACCAAGCCAACAATTTGGTGACTGCGATGACAGGTGATGGAGTAAATGATGCTCCAGCTTTAAAACAAGCAGACATAGGTATAGCAATGGGTGTCAAGGGTACAGATGTAGCTAAGGAAGCATCAGATATGGTGTTGGCAAATGATGATTTCTCAACTATAGTCGATGCAATAAAGGAAGGACGACGAGTGTACGACAACATCAAGAAAACTATAAAATTCCTATTACCGACGAGTATAGCAGAGGGATTGATAGTGCTTGTGAGCATACTTTTAAGCAATCCACTACCATTACAGCCAGTTCAACTTTTGTGGATAAATATGGTGTCAGCGGTGACTATATCATTTGCATTTGTATTTGAACCAGCCGAGCACGATATAATGGATAAAAAACCACGACAAAAGCACGAAAATATAATAAAGACCTACGATGTTTTTAGAGTTCTATATGTGGCGATATTAATTGCAGGTTTGGGTTTAATTGTAAATCAGTACTTGATAAGTAGAGGAATTTCACAAAATACAGCCAGTACAGTGACACTCAATATAATAGTATTTGGGAAAATATTCTACTTGTTCAATATAAGAACAGCAGGAAGAGCTATTTCTAAAAACTTGTTCTCAAATAAAGTAGCTTTTATAGTTGTAGGAATTCTTTTAGCTCTTCAAATGGGGATCACATATGTGCCTTATATGCAGGGAATATTTAGAACTGGTTCAATTGAATTTTATGAATGGATATACCCATTATGTTGTGGGCTTATAATATTCACAGTTGTAGAAATCGAGAAATTTTTGAAATCTAAAACAAGCGGGCATAAACAATAATTGGTAGATTTTGGTAAGTATAAAATTTAAAAAATTGATAATAATATAGTTAAGATTAAATTATTACTTTAACCGAGTAACGTATTTTAATCTGACTCGACTGACGTGAATCCCATATATTGCGAAAGTGGTATAATCATAGGGTAGAACCTATAGGGTGTAACAGGAGTCCGAAAAAATAATAAGCGATAACCAAGCGAGAAACTATGTAGGGAAACCTGCATAGTTTCTTTTTGCTGAAAGAAAGATTTTTTTATATATGTAAATAGGTTATAATAGAATGGGTTATACTAAAATGTGTATGTTAAATTAATAAACAGGCGAGGTGATATTTTGCAGGGAATATTTAAAATGACAGACGAGAATAAAATATTTTACAAGACACTAATCACACTATGTATTCCGATTATAATCCAAAATTTGATAACGACACTTATAAATATGGTCGATACTGTAATGATTGGAAGTTTAGGAGAGGTATCTATAGCGGCGATAGGTATAGCTAATCAATATTTCTTTTTATTCAATATGGCATTATCTGGAATTATAGGTGGAACGGGTATATTTATGGCGCAATTTTACGGAAAAGGAGACAGAGATAGCATAAAGAAGGTAACTGCATTTAGTGTCATAGCGGCGTTGATTTTAGGGTTAATTTTCTTTGTGATAGCTGTATTTTTCCCTAATTTTATAATTCATTTTTTCTCTTATGACAGTGAAGTAGTCAAACAGGCAAGAGATTATTTTTTAGTTATAGGATTTTGTTATCCAATTATGGCAGTTAGTTATATTTTCAGCATGGGATCTAGAAATGTAATGAACCCTAGATTAGGAATGGTTTGTAGTTCTATTTCCCTTGTCGTAAATATAATTTTAAATTATATCTTTATATTTGGAAAACTTGGAGCTCCAGCATTAGGCGTGATGGGAGCTGCTGTTGCTACTGTTATAGCTAGAATTGTGGAGTTTATTTTACTTATAGGATATGTGTATTTTGTAAGAGATGATTATGAGTTGAGATTTGGATTTAAGGACATAAGAGGAATCACTAAGGATTTGGCAGATGCTGTAATCAAGAAAACTGCACCGACGTTTTTGAATGACACAACTTGGGCATTCGGAAGTGTGCTTTATTCAGTTGCTTACTCTACAGCTGGGACATCAGCTATTGCGGCGAGTCAGATTGCCAGCACGACTGGAAACTTCTTCATAATGACAGCGGTCTGTATAGCGATAGGTTCTTCTATAATGATGGGAAATGAACTAGGTGCAAATAATATAGACAGGGCGATAAGATATTCTAAGAAATTCTCGGTGATAGTAACTATAGCAGGTGCTATTTTAGGTACTTTATTGATACTTTCTACACCAATTCTTTTGAAAATATTTAGTGTTTCAGATGGATTAACTCCTGATATCAAGAAGATATTTATCATAATGGGTGTTATGATGGCGCTTAGAACATTTAACACTTTCATAGTAATAGGAGTTTTGAGAAGTGGTGGCGATACTAAGTACGCGTTATTTTTAGAAATGGGATGTATGTGGCTTGTTTCACTTCCGATAACATTTGTAGCTGCATATAAAGGAATTCCGATTTATCTATTAGTTGCATTTACTTATACTGAGGAAATCGCCAAGTTTATATTTGGAGTGCCGAGAGCAGTATCTAAAAAATGGGCAAATAATATTGTAAAAGATATGTAAATTGTAAATATATTTCTTCTATATTGAGGATAAAATTTCTCAAACATAGAAGAAATATATTTTTTTATTTTTTCGGAAGATTTATAAATTTTATATTATTAATCTTTGCATATTTTTCAGGATAAGAACCCTTATTACAATATATACAAAATTCATCACTACATCCATCAAAAGCATGATTTCCAATAGATTTAACAGAATTAGGAATTTCTATCTCTTTTAAATTACTACATTTATAAAAAGTATAACGCCCAATAGATTTAACAGAATTAGAAATTTTTATTTTTTCTAATTTACTACAATACCAAAAAGCATGATTTCCAATAGATTTAACAGAATTAGGAATTTCTATCTCTTTTAAATTACTACATCCATGAAAAGCATAAAATCCAATAGATTTAACAGAATTAGGAATTTTT
>NZ_JAXEWM010000242.1:0-9365 GCF_034113885.1 Intestinibacter sp. | reverse complement strand
TTTTAAATTTTCATCTCCTATATTTTTTAGGTAAGAAGCTAGCTCGTCAGTTAAGTCAAAAAAATCTCTTATGTAATTTGTTTGTGAAGCTTTTTCTTTTAAAAATTGATGCCAGATGTTGAGTCTCAAAACTTCATCTTTAAAATCATAGGTTGCATCTAACCATTTAATTAACCTCGAGAAATTATTTAGAGTATAGGGATTATCTAATTTTTGAGGATTAGAATACAGCGAAGTATTTATCCTACCGCGAATTACATCGATTTGAGGTTTAAATTTAGAATTTCTTGATTTATTTAAAATATTGTATATGGGAGATAGGTATGGTTTAAAATTAAAAATGTAATCTTTATATTCTCTGAATAAAACTCCGATTAAAATAATCTCAATAGAGTAGTATTTGCTGTCTTTTGGATCTTCAATATTTCTAGATTTTAAATAAAGCTTGAAGTCATCTATGTATTTACTAGATTTATTTAAAGCTTCGTCGATTAGCTTATTTCCAAGTTTTTTTATTGTAAAATAGTATTTTTCATAATCGCTATTTTCAGATTTTAATGAATATGTTACCACGTTAAATCACTTCCCCCATAAAAATATTTATTATTTGCAAATTATTTCGCTTAATATATCGTTTAAATAATCTTTAGTAAATTCTAGGTTTTCGTAGAATAAAAACATTGCAAATTGATTTGGATTTAATTCCCCGTTTTCTTCAGTAAGTTCGTTTATGCGTTTGATTAGTTCTTCTGAAGAGTATTTTTGTGTTAGTAGATTGTTGAATGCTTTTTCTGTTATAAGGTTTAATTCTTCTTTAGTCATTTGTAACTTCCTCCTCGATTGTTTATTAATATATTATACAATTTATTTGTGTTAATTTATACTGTTTTAGGTAAATTATTCTAATTTTAGAAATAAAATCCTAGTAGGAAATTATATTAAAAAATAATTATCAAAAATCAAAATATAATATTATTATTCAATACAAAAAAATAAAATACTAATTAAAAATTAAAACCCCTTCACCTGTACAAAAATAAGTATACGAATGTAAATAAATGGAATTATAGTAATTACTAATACAAATTGTAAAATTATGATATAATTATAAATGTAAATAAAAAACATGTGGAGGGATACAAAATGAAGAGTAAACATGAAAAAGTAAAAAAGCCATTTTATAAGAAATGGTGGTTCTGGCTGATTGTAGTAATCGTTATTGTTGGAGCTGTGGGAGGCGGCGATACAGAGGATTCAAATGTAGCTACCGAAACTAATAAAGTAATTACTGAAGAAAAAAGCGAGGAAATAAATGAAACAAGTGCAGCAGAAGACAAAGATACATCAGAAAGTCAAAGCGAAGATTCAGAAGAAAATACAGAAGAAGACGAGGATGTTCCAACAGAATACAAATCTGCATTAAACAAAGCTCAATCATATGTAGATCTTATGCATATGTCTAAAGCAGGACTTTATGACCAACTAACATCAGAATACGGCGAAAAATTTTCAAAGGACGCTGCTAAATATGCTGTAGACAATGTAGATGCCGATTGGAAGGAAAATGCGTTGAAGAAGGCACAGGAATACAACGATACTATGTACATGTCAAAGGCAGGTCTTTACGATCAGCTAACATCAGAATACGGTGAGCAATTTACGAAAAAACAAGCAAAATACGCTGTAGATAATGTAGATGCCAACTGGAAAGAAAATGCATTGAAAAAAGCAAAGGATTATCAAGAATCTATGAATATGTCTAAATCTGCAATTTACGACCAGTTGACATCAGATTATGGTGAACAATTTACAGCAAAACAAGCTCAATATGCTATAGATAATCTTGATTAAAAATAATTATATAATTTAATACCATAAAAGTAGAGCAGTTTAATAGCTGCTCTTTATTAATCTTTTTTAAATTTTGATGTTTTATTTGGGGTTTTATATTTATATTCAACAAGCTCTGCAAGAACTTTAAAATAAATAGCTATTTGATAATATATATTAATATACTATTTAGTGTAATCTTCTCCTTCATATTCAACTTTATTACTCTCTATGTATATAACACCATTTCCTTTTTCATTACTAATACCATTTTCAACATCTAAAGTGCAGTATGTAAAAAAACAATCAGAAAAATATAATCCTGTACCATCAGAAAACCTTAATTGAACCCAATTATAATCTGTATCTTTAACATAATCTTTATAAAATTGGATTAATTCTTCATCAGTTAAAAATTCGTTATTGCAAACAGCATCAAGATATGTTCCTATTCTTTCTGTTTTTGTACCATTCATAACAGGTCGCTCACTAGGTGTACCTATCGAATTGTATCCAACTGTTTTATTTTCTTCCTGTTCAACTTCATCCTTTTCTTCTTGATCTTCTTTAGAATTTTGTTCAGTTTCTGTTTTTTCATTTTGTTCTTGAGAACTTTCTTCTACAGAACTAATTTCAGTTGTTTTAGAATTATTAGAACTGCATCCAATAAGACCAAGACATAACATAAAATATAAAATAATACTTAATATTTTTTTCACTACAATTATCCCCCTAATTTTACTTTATTTTTAAATTTTATATTAAAATGCTTTCTATTATGCATTCAAAGAATCATTTAATAATATTATACAATTTATTTTTAAAAAATATATAAAAATAAAAAGTTTTACTAAACTAATCTAATTTATGGTACAAAACATCCAATATTTTAATAATATAAACTATGCCAAGTAAATTATAGGGGGTGACAACATGGGGAAAATAGTAGAAGTAAAAGATTTGACGAAAAATTTTTACACTAAAGATGGCGAGATGGAGGTATTAAAAAATATAAGCTTTCACGTAGACGAGGGCGAGATATTTTCAATACTTGGACCATCAGGCAGTGGCAAATCTACTATTTTAAACATTTTGACAAAATTACTAGAGCCTACTTCTGGGGAGGTCGATATAAACGGCACGATAGGATATATGTTTCAGAGGGATCATTTACTGGATTGGAGAAATATAATGGATAATATTACCATAGGGTTGGAGATTATGAAAAGGAAGGACGCGAAATCTATTGAGAGGATAGAGCGCTTGTTGAAGACTTATGGACTTTGGGAGTTTAGGAATATGTATCCAAAGGAATTGTCTGGAGGGATGAGACAGAGGGTTGCCCTGATTAGGACTCTGTCAGTGGACCCTGATATACTTCTTTTAGATGAGCCTTTTTCTGCACTTGATTATCAGACTAGGCTTATGGTAAATGATGATGTTTATAGGATTATAAAGAATGAAAATAAGACTGCTTTGCTAGTAACACATGATATAAGTGAAGCTATAGCAATGTCCGACAAAATTGCTGTTATTTCAAAACGACCTTCTATTATAAAAAGTGAGCACAAAATTGAGTTTGAGGATTTAAAAGACGACAGAACTCCTTTTAAATGTAGAAAAGTACCAAAATTTCAAACTTATTTTGATATCCTATGGAAGGAGATAGATAATTATGAACAACAATAAAGCCTCTGTAGGATACAAAAAATATCTAAGAGATATAAAAATAGAAAAAGTAAAAATATTTTTCATACAGATATTACTTTTGGTATTTTTAATGGCGATTTGGGAAATACTAGCTAATAGAGGTGTTATTAGTACGTTTTTATTTAGTAAGCCATCTGAAATATACGATTTATTCATGAGATATATGGGCAACGGAGAACTACTTATACACGTGAAGACATCTGTATATGAGACAGTGTGGGGTTTATTTATAGGAACAGGTCTAGGTATATTGATTGCAATTATGCTTTGGTGGTCGCCTAAGCTATCTAAGGTTCTAGATCCATTTTTAGTTGTGTTAAACGCACTTCCCAAGACTGCCCTAGCGCCTATTATAATAGTATGGGTAGGTGCTAATATGAAGGGGATTGTAGTTACTGCTGTGACGATTTCCATAGTTGTTACTATTTTGTCTGCATATAATTATTTTATAAATGTAGATGAGGAAAAGGTAAAAATGCTAAAGAGCTTCGGTGCAACTAAAATCCAGATATTAAACAAGCTAATTTTACCTGCAAATATAGGTAATTTGATAAATATAACTAAGATCAATATAGGTCTGTCTTGGGTCGGCGTAATAGTAGGTGAATTTTTGGTTTCTAGAAATGGGATAGGATATTTGATAGTATACGGTAGCCAGGTGTTTAAGCTCGATATAGTTATGATGGGTGTATTTGTTTTAGCAGTTTGTGCATGGGTTATGTATGAGGCTGTTAATTTAGTCGAGAAGCTTTATAATAGTCGTAGGTAGTAGATAAAAGAAATAAAGCTATGGTTTTAAAATCATAGCTTTATCTATATAAATTTAAAATTCTAATAACATATCATTCCACTTAGCATCGCCGTGAGTGGAATTTGAAACTCCTAGATGTCTATATCCAAAGCTTTCGTAAAATCCAATCAAATGATCCTTGCAAGTCAAGATAATTCCCTTTTTATTTCTTTCTTTGCTGACTTTTATCAAATGATTCATAAGCTGAGATGCATATCCGTTGTGTTGATACTCGGGAAGTACATCAAGTCCAAAAACTGTTTGATAAGCTCCATTTGGATTGTGCATAGATAAATCGTGGTAAAGTTCATCTGGAAGCTCTGGCTTATCTGTAGAACATCCATTTACAAATCCTATTACATCTTTGTCTAACTCTGCTATAAAAAATGACTCTGGAAAAGCAGAGAGTCTTTCTTTTAGAGCATCGTAAGTTGCAGCTTCTGCCTCTGGAAAACACTTAGCTTCTATATTATATACAATATCTAAATCGTCTATTGTTGCATTTCTTATAAATAATTTATTCATGGTTATCTCCTTTATCTAAATATTTCCATAAATAATGTTAATACATTTTTGAATAATATACAAACACAAAAGAATTATTTATCGAAAAAATTCATATTATTAACTAATACATATGTTAGGGGGATTTTATTTGAAGGACTTTGTTGTAAAGGAAATTTTGATAGTTGTGATAATGGGATGTGTGTATACGAATATAGAGATGATTTTTAGGGGACACACGCATCCGTCTATGATAATAGTCGGAGGATTGTGTGGGGCTTTTGCAGGAATTATAAATGATATCACGCCGAAAATGAAAATGTATAAACAATGCATACTGAGTGCTGTTATTATAACTTTAATTGAGTATGTATCAGGATATATTTTAAATATTAAATTAAAGCTTGGAATTTGGGATTATTCAAATCTCAAATATAATTTAAATGGGCAGATTTCACTTTTGTTTAGTTTTATATGGATATTTTTGAGCTACTTTGCTATAAAATTTGACGATATGCTAAAGAACGATCTTTGCAGAAGAAAAAATATAGATCGATAATAGAGGGAATTTGTATAAATTTATAGAATTATTAAATATAGTATTATCATATTTATCAATTTTAACTAAAAATGGAGGATGCTTATCATGGCTAATGAAACTATAAAATGTAAACGATGTAAAAATGATGCAAAATTGATCAGTGCTTCTAAAAATTTTATGCAGATGTGTTTTTATTCTCTAGTGTGTGCTTTAGTATGTTCTCTTATTCCGGCTATAGGTTCAGCTATTGCTCCTGTTTTTGTAATACTTGCCGTAGTGTTAGCTTTAGTGTCTTTATTTATGAAATACAAGGGCGGTGCAATTGTACAGTGCGACAAGTGCAATGCTAGGTATAAAATTACGAAATACGAATACGATGAATATAAAAAAACAAATTAAAAATAAAAAAAGATATCTAATAAATAGCAGCTAGATATCTTTTTTTGCTTAAAACATATATCCTATACTAAGTGCGATTATCATCTGTCCTATATAATAAGTAGCTAAATTCAAGCTCTCCATAAATTTAGGACAATCCTTATAAAATAAAACAAAGCATAAAAATATAAGTTAAATAAATCAGAATTGTTAAAGAAACTACTAATGATACACATAAAATAAACAATCGAAAAACTCCTTATAATGGTTATCCCTACCATTGAAATCAACAGTAGGGATGGGAGAATACATGAAAATTACACATCTAATAGAAGATATATTTTTCAAAAATATAAAACTATATATTTATATATTAGCACAAAAATCCAAAAAAGTATCAAAAATTAATAAATTTTTATCAATCTTTTTCAATAAAATGTAAAATTTATAACAATTAGAGTGGATATATTTGTCGTTTGGAAAAAATTACAAAACTGTAAATCGTTATATAAAAAAATAAGTGTTTTATAAACTTATTTTCATGTTATAATTGAATATAAATTTATAGATATTATAAAAATATATTTTCCTAAATTATAAATATAAATAAGGAAATATTTATAGTATTTAAAAATTAATTTAATTAAAAATGGGGGACTTATGATGGTTTTTAAGAAAAAGGTTATATCTTTATTTTTATCTTTATCATTAGTATTACCTAATATAGGGACAATTTATTCGTATGCAGAAGAAAAAAGTTCTTTAAATGCAGAGCAAAATAAAATCGAAGCAGAAAATGCACAAAAGGAAAAAGTATCAAAACAATTAGAAGCAAAATTTGATTTAGAAAAAGCTGAGGGTGACTATGTGGCATCACAAGTTAACAAATACAAGCTTGATCATAATTTTGAGTATGCAGTAAAAGAGGTTTTGGATTACTATTACGATGAAGGTAAAGACGAAGAAATCGAGCAATTTAAAGATTCTATCGATTCAAGAGCTGATCAAATAATAAAAGACTACAAAAAGGCAGCAGAAGAAAGAGATAGCGAAATCGATGACTTAGGCTATATGCCAGGTCAAGTAATCGTTGAATTCAAAGATGATGTCGATGAAGATTTGCAAGATGCTGTAGTTGCTAATCTAGACGGTGAAATCGATCAAGTAAACGACGATAATGTAGGAGTAATAGATATATCTAACTCAGAAACTGTAGCCAAGGCATTAGAAAACTACGAAGACAGCGACTGTATAGAATCAGTACAGCCTAACTTTGTATATAAGCTAGTATCTTCAAGTAGCTCAAAAGCAGCTTCTACTACAAGTACAAATGATAAATATTCAAGCAGACAGTATTATTTAGAAAAATTAAAAATATACGATGCTTGGGATTATCTAGATACAATAAGCACTAAAAAAGTAAAAGTAGCAGTACTAGATACTGGATTAGATGTAAATCACCCAGATTTACAAGATAATCTTTACTTAGCAAAGGATGCTGTAAATGGTTTTACTAATCTGAAAAAAGACCGCTGGCATCACGGAACACATGTATCTGGAATATTAGCTGCTACAACTAATAACTCTACAGGTATAGCAGGTGTAGGAAATAACAAAATAGATTTAATAGCAATAAATGTATTTGTAGGAAGTGGTGAAGATGCTTCAGCCCTTACAAGCGATATTTTAAAAGGATATAAATACGCTGTTGAAAAGGGTGCTAAAGTAATAAATATGAGTTTAGGAAGACTTGTAGATGATAATTTCTATAGTACATATGATCAAAAGCAAGATAAATTATTAGAAAATGCTATTGAAGATGCAGCAGCTAAGGGAGTTGTTACTGTATGTGCAGCTGGAAATGATAACAGCACTATGAAATTTTATCCAGCTGACTTCGATGCCTGTATATCTGTAATAAATATAGATAAGGACGATCAAAAGGCATATGATTCAAATTACGGAACTAGAAAAGATATATCAGCTTATGGAAGAGAGATATACAGTACAATACCTTATTCAAATGGAAAAAGATATATGTACGATAGTGGAACATCAATGGCTTCTCCTATAGTAGCAGGTGTTGTAGCACTTATGAAATCTAAAAATCCATATGCATCTGTAGAAGATATAAAATCAACTTTATACTCTACAGCAGACGATATAGGAAAAGCAGGAAAAGATAGCTTCACAGGCTATGGAAGAGTAAATGCCCTAGAAGCAGTAAAAGCAACTAAGAAGAATATGGCTTCACCTACTATAGACACTATAGATTCTTCTGATACAGTTGTAACTGGTACAGCTTCATCATATGCAACAATTAAAGTTTACAATGCAAGCGGAGCTTTAATTGGTTCAGGCAAAGCTTCCTCTGCTGGAAAATACAGCATAAGTATACCAAAGCAATCAGGAGGAACTACTATCAAGGTAGTGGCTTCAAAATCAGGCTATTATTCAAAATCAGCTACAAAGACAGTATTAAAGAGATTTACAGCGACATTTACTGCTAGCACCATTTATTCAACAACTACTAAGGTAACTGGTAAAGGATCAAAGGGAGCAACTATTAGAGCATATGTAAACGGAAAACAAATAGGTTCATCAACTACTGTAAAATCAACAGGAAGCTATACACTTACAATACCTAAACAAAAGAAAAAAACAGTTGTGACTATAAAAATGAGTAAGACAGGATATGTATCTAAGAGTATTACAAGAACTGTAAAATAAATATAAAATGAAGGCCAACGGACGAAAATCTGTTGGCTTTTTATTTGTCAAATATTCGCTTTAAAAGTAGCATTATTTTTATTTTCTGAATAATATGTTACAAGAGGTGATTTTATGGATTTAAGTGAGTATACTCAATATATGGTGCCGATAATCATCGCATTTTGTATGTGTGTTGGGTATGTTATAAAAAATAGCTTGGATTTTATTCCAAATAAATATATTCCGCTGATTCTATTGATTTTAGGTACAGTGTTAAATATTATGATAAATAAAAATTTTTCGCCAGAAACATTTATGGCAGGCGCGATAAGCGGTCTAGCTAGTATTGGTACACATCAGACATGTAAGTGCCTAAAAAATCAAAAGAAATCAGAGGACAATATAGATAGTTGATTGTATTTTTTAGTGTATGTCAAACTTATTTTTGACATGCACTATTTTTTTGAAAAGATGAAGAAATAAAATAAGATTTATTATACATATACTTAGCTTAGAACCATTGTAAATATGTTAAATGATTTTGTGAGGTTATGTATGAAATAGATTTTGTTTGGACATAATATATCCAAGAATTTATATAAAAGTAAGAATATTCAAGATTAGATATTTCTATTATGAATTACTAAAATTAGAAAGAGGTGCATTATGTTTCGACAACAACATTCAAATATGTTTAGTTCTAAAAAAGTTAGATCAATGGTAGATAATTTAGATATAGAGGAAATGAGCTCTTTTATAGCGTTAGCTCAAGAAAAATTAAGAAATTTATATAATTTAGGTTTTTATGATGAAAAAGAGGGAAAAGACAAAATTTTGGAAGGTAGATTTAAAAAAGGTCTTAAATGCCCTAAATGTGGGAATTCAGAGCTAAATAAAAAT
>NZ_JAXEWM010000241.1:0-2115 GCF_034113885.1 Intestinibacter sp. | reverse complement strand
ATCCTGCTTACTAAAAAAGGGTATCCACTTGTAAAAAAATATATTTCCTTTGAAATCTGATCCACATTTATATTTAATCCATTACCCTTATTATAATCACTTATCATAGTAGCAATTTCACTACAATTAAAACTCATGTCTATATTAAAATCGACTGCGATGTTCCAAGGTGAATTGTATTTTATACCTTCATCATTTCTTATTTTTAATTTTAAATTTTTAATATCATGCACTCCTGCTAAAATTACACTTTTAAAACTGTCTTCAAAGCCTTCTATCATATTTAGATACCTACTTCTAAGCATACCTAAAAAGCTTAAAAATAGCTGGTTATTGCTGGATTTATCTACTTCATCTATAATTAATACGACTTCCTTTTCACTTTCATATATGAAATCGCTTATAGCTTCATCCAAGTCCATAAAGTTAGATACATTTTCAACCATCTGCTGTAATTTCCTAGAAAGTTCTTTGTTATTTTTTCTAAGTGATTTAGAAAATAACTTAATTATAGCTTTAGACATCAATTCTTCATCAGAAAATGCCTTGTCTCCAATTCCCTCAAAACTAATCCTTATCACTACATAATCCTTTTGTAATCTCATTTGAAGTTTTGATAATGTAGTAGTTTTTCCAAATTGACGCGGTCTATTAATCACAAAATATTTATTTTTTTCTATCAAATCTACAATTTTATCTATTTTATCATTTATATCAACCATATAATGTAAGTTCTCAACACACACACCTGTTGTATTAAAGTATTTTTTCAATTTAGACCTCCTATAAGTTTACTTTAGAATTTATTAAATACATCACATGTTACAGTTCAATTATGTTAAAAACTTACATTATTCATTGAGTTTTTATTAACGTCAATATTTCTTATATTTTTGCAACAGGTGTTGTTTTATTTTATACTATATAATATAATAGTTCAATATTCGTTATTGTCTACAAATATTGAACTATTTATACCCTTAAAGTTTTCATTATTATTTACTATAAATTGTATCATATAAATCTATCTTATTTTATACAAATATTTTTTACTAACATATTTCTCCACCTATGGCTTTTATATCTTTGTTATATAAAGTACATGCTTCTATAGCTAATTCTAATCCTTTTACTATTTCTTCTAAAGACATAAAAGGAGTTCCCTTTTTATCTATTACTTGCGAAGTCATATACGGTATATGAATAAATCCACCCTTTATATTTGGATATTTTTTATCTACCATATATAATATTCCGTACATCACATGATTACAAACAAAAGTCCCCGCTGTATTAGAAACGGATGCAGGTATTTTATTTTCGTTCATATGTTCGACCATAGCCTTTATTGGTAAACTTGAAAAATATGCAGGTTGTCCATCCTTTTGTATAACTTGATCTATAGGTTGGTTGCCTTCATTATCTTCTATTCTAAAGTCATCTATATTTATAGCGACTCTCTCACAAGTTATATCAAATCTACCCCCTGCTTGTCCTACTGATATCACTATGTCTGGTTTATGCTTTTCTATTGCTTGTTCTATAGCCTGTACTGATTTAGTTCTCACTGTCGGTATAGTTATTTTTACGACCTGTGCTCCATTTATATTGTCACTTACCATTTTTACAGCTTCTTCAGCTGGATTTACTGGCTCCCCTCCAAATGCATCAAATCCTGTTAATAAAATTTTCATTGTAACGACCTCCTGTATTTATTTAAAAAAGGTCCTACAATTTCTTGTAAGACCTCTATCTAAAAAGTTTAAGTTCTATCCAAAATATCTTTGTAATAATCCTAAGAATGCTTTACCATGTCTAGCTTCATCTTTACACATTTCATGAACTGTATCATGTATAGCATCTAGTCCTAATTCTTTAGCTCTCTTAGCTAATTTTAATTTTCCATCTGTAGCTCCGTATTCTGCGTCTACTCTTACTCTTAAGTTTTCTTTAGTATCTGCTACTACACATTCTCCTAGTAATTCAGCAAATTTTGCAGCATGTTCTGCTTCTTCAAAAGCTATTCTCTTATATGCTTCTGCTACTTCTGGATATCCTTCTCTATCTGCTTGTCTACTCATTGCTAAATACATTCCTACTTCTGTACATTCTCCA
>NZ_JAXEWM010000240.1:0-8591 GCF_034113885.1 Intestinibacter sp. | reverse complement strand
ATAGGTATACCGAATGCTGCAGTTTTTCCTGTCCCTGTTTGCGCTTGACCTATTACATCCTTTCCTGATAAAATCACTGGTATCGATTGAGCCTGTATTGGCGATGGCTCTTCAAATCCCATTTCCGCAATTGATCTTTTTATTTCATCACTAATTGATAAATCTTCAAATCTTGTTATACTCATATTAATTGTTTATTTCCTTTCCGTTTTCAAAATATCCTAACTTGTCTATTATATATTTTATTCAAATATTATGCAAACTTATTTTTGACCAAATTTAAACAATTTATACGAGCCGTAAATACTTACATATATACTAATAATTTTTTGTAGATTTTATCAATTTTACAATAAACTTAAATAAGTAGAAAAATACTACAATTAAAAGTAAAACATCTAAAATTATTCCTATTGTTTTAAACAGCAGCATTCCTCCTATACCGATTAAAACCATTAAGCTCCCATATGTTCTATTCATCCTCGCAAATTCTCTAGAATAAAATAAGTCGTATAAAAAGCTGTTTTTTATTTTTATAAAAAAGTTATTCTTTTTGCGATTATCTAAAGTCAGTTCATTTCCCCTATAAAAGCTTCTATCCGCCATCTATAAAAAAATATAACTAGCTTATATATTCTAGTTATATCAAATAATATATTAAACCATATATGTACAGTAGAGAACAGCCAAATAAGCTATATACGTACTAAGCATCAGAAATCCCTGTATTCTATACAATTTATTCTTTATAATAGTAGGAATTATTAATATTAAAACTAAAATTATCATAAACGGGTAATCAACTCTAATATTTTGTGACAATATAGGTATTTCGTTTGGAATAGATGAAATAGAAATTACAGAAATTATATTTAATATATTCGCTCCTAAAACATTACCAACACAGATTTCATGGTGCTTTTTCCTAACTGCCGTAATAGACGAAACTAATTCTGGAAGAGATGTTCCAAGTGCAATCACAGTTAAACTTATTATACCTTGTGGTATACCTATAAAGCTCGCAATCTCTACTCCATTATCTACTAATAATCTAGAACCGACTATCATCATCGCTAATCCCATGAAAAAATAAACTACTATCTTTATCGTCGACATTTCATTTTGTTGTGTTAAACAATAATAAAGGTAATTTTTATTAGTATTATTTAATACACTTTTATAATTAGTATACATATATACTCCTAAAATAATTAATAATACGCATCCATCGATTTTTGTAATTGCACCATCTAATCCTAAAATTATAAGAGCTATAATCGATACTAATAATATAATAGACTTTGATGCAAATGTTTTTCTATCTGTATTAAAAGGACTTATAAGCACAACCATGCCCAATATCAATCCAGTGTTACAGATTATAGAACCAACTGCATTTCCTAGACTCATGGTTGTATGATTGTCAATAGATGCAAATAAAGATACCGTAAGCTCTGGCAATGTAGTCGCAAAGCTCACTATAGTCGCACCTAAAATCAATTCCGAGATATTGGTCCTTCTGCCAATTTCTACAGTTGAATTTATAAAAAAATCTGCACCCTTAGATATCAATATAAAACCTATTATAAATAAAATAGTTACAATTATCATATCACACCTCCTATATATAATAGATATTCATATTTTCTAAAAAAAATTATAACTAATTTTAATCAATCAAAATTTCCCGCAAATACTGTAGGTGCAACAACCTACTGATATCTGTAAAATTGAAATAAACCATAAAAATAAAATTTTATTTATATTTAAGTTTAAGTTTTTTATTAATGGGTAAATTTTAAAATATAATAATATTAAATAATACGATAAAAATATTGTATACAATATACTTAATCTATGATATTATTATCATAGAAAAATGACATATATCTAGCTAGATTTTTTAAATATTTTTTAAGGAATATAAATTCCTATACGTTACAAAATAAATAATAAAATCCAAACTATACAACGACATTGAGGAGGATGCACATATGAATAATGCATGGCAAGGATTCAAAGAAGGCAGATGGACTAAAGAAATAGATGTTAGAGGATTTATCCAAGCTAACTACACTCCATATGAAGGAGATAGCTCATTCTTAGCTGGAGCTACTGAAAATACTAAAAAATTATGGGATGAAGTCCTAGAATTATTTAAAAAAGAAAGAGAAAACGGAGGAACATTAGACGTAGATACTAAAACTGTATCTGCTATAGATGCTTATGCTCCTGGTTATATAGATAAAAATTTAGAAACTATAGTTGGTCTACAAACTGACGCTCCTTTAAAGAGAGCTATAATGCCTGAAGGCGGTATAAGAATGGTTGAAAGCTCTTGTAAGGCTTACGGATTTGAATGTGACCCACAAGTAAGTGAAATATTCACTAAATATAGAAAAACTCACAACCAAGGTGTTTTCGATGCCTATACTACAGAGATGAGAGCTGCTAGAAAATCTGGTATAATAACAGGTCTTCCAGATGCTTACGGTAGAGGTAGAATAATAGGAGACTACAGAAGAGTTGCTCTATACGGTGTTGATAGATTAATAGAAGACAAAATGGAACAAAAATTATCTCTTGAAGTTTCTTGCATAGATGAAGAGGTAATCAGATTAAGAGAAGAATTATCAGATCAAATAAAAGCTCTAGAAGCATTAAAGAGAATGGCTCAAAGCTACGGATTCGATATATCTAAACCAGCTACTAACTCTAAAGAAGCCGTACAATGGTTATACTTTGGATACTTAGCAGCCATAAAAGACCAAAACGGTGCTGCGATGTCTATAGGTAGAACTTCTACTTTCTTAGATATATACTTCGAAAGAGATCTAAAAGCTGGACTTATAACTGAAGAAGAAGTTCAAGAATTAATGGACCATTTCGTTATGAAATTAAGAATGGTTAAATTCTTAAGAACTCCAGATTACAATGATTTATTCTCAGGTGACCCAACTTGGGTAACAGAATCAATCGGTGGTATGGGTATAGATGGTAGAACATTAGTAACTAAAAACTCATTCAGAGTTTTAAACACATTATACACTCTTGGACCATCACCAGAACCAAACTTAACAGTACTTTGGTCAAACCACTTCCCACAAGGATTTAAAGATTTCTGTTCTCAAGTATCTATAGATACAAGTTCTGTTCAATACGAAAATGACGACTTAATGAGACCATACTGGGGAGATGACTACGGTATAGCTTGTTGTGTATCTGCAATGAAAATAGGTAAACAAATGCAGTTCTTCGGAGCTAGAGTTAACTTAGCTAAAACTTTACTATACGCTATAAACGGTGGAGTTGACGAAAAATCAGGTGTTCAAGTTGGACCAAGATTCGAGCCAATAACTTCTGAATACTTAGATTACGATGAAGTTATGAAGAGATTCGAGCCTTTCACTGATTGGTTAGCTAATTTATATGTAAATACATTAAATGTAATCCACTATATGCACGACAAATACTCTTATGAAGCTTTAGAAATGGCTTTACACGATAGAGATGTATTTAGAACTATGGCTTGTGGTATAGCAGGACTTTCAGTTTGTGCTGACTCTTTATCAGCTATAAAATACGCTAAAGTTAGAACTATAAGAAACGAAGCTGGTGTAGCAGTAGATTTCGAGGTTGAAGGAGACTATCCAAAATACGGAAACAATGACGATAGAGTTGATGATATAGCAGTATACTTAGTTGAATCTATGATGAACAAAATAAGAAAAAATAAAACTTACAGAAATGCTTATCACACTCAATCAATTCTTACTATAACTTCAAACGTTGTTTACGGTAAGAAAACTGGTAATACTCCTTGTGGTAGAAAAGCTGGTGAACCATTTGCTCCAGGTGCTAACCCAATGCACGGAAGAGATAGCAGCGGTGCTTTAGCTTCTTTATCATCAGTTGCTAAATTACCATATGAGCATTCTCAAGATGGTATATCTAATACTTTCTCTATAGTTCCAGGTGCTCTTGGAAAAACTCCAGAAGAAAGAATTAAGAACTTATCATCAATGATGGACGGATATTTCGGACAAAACGCTCATCACTTAAACGTAAACGTATTTGATAGAGCTACTTTAGAAGACGCTATGGAACATCCAGAAGAATATCCTCAATTAACTATAAGAGTTTCTGGATATGCTGTAAACTTTATAAAATTAACAAGAGAACAACAATTAGACGTTATAAATAGAACTTTCCACGGAAAAATGGCTTAATTTATCGTAATATAACGTAATATTTATTTCAAAAGTCCAGAAAATATTTTTTATTTTTCTGGACTTTTACATAATATTAATTATTTTTTGGTAGACATTTCTAAATTATTGATTTATAATATCATATATACTTTTGTTGTATACAATATATTCCATTTTAGTTTAGAGATTCTACTTTTATTTTAATCACTAGAATATATTTTTTTATTTTAGAAATTATATTCTATACAAAGATAATCTAATTCTATATGGAGGATAATATGTTGAAAGCAAAGGTACATTCAATTGAAACTTTTGGTACTGTTGATGGACCAGGAATAAGGTATATAATATTTTTCCAAGGCTGTCCACTAAGATGTAAATACTGTCATAATAGAGACACTTGGGATAGAAATTGTGGCAAAGAATACACTGTTGACGAACTTATGCAGGATATAATCAAGTACGATTCTTATATGAAGTTTTCTGGCGGTGGCGTAACAGCCTCTGGTGGAGAAGCTACATTACAGGCAGAGTTTCTAACAGAGTTATTTGCTAGATGTAGAGAAATGGGCATACACACATGCCTAGATACATCAGGATTTGTCGATATCCAAAAAATCGATAAATTACTAGATTACACTGATCTTGTTTTACTAGATATAAAACATATGGACAGTGATAAATCTAAAAAATTAACTGGAGTTGGCAATGAGAAATCCCTTAAATTAGCCCGACATTTAGATGAGAGATGCATCCCAGTTTGGATTAGACAGGTTTTAATACCTGGCATCACAGACGATGTAGAGAATCTAAAAAGCTTGGGACAATTTATAGCTTCTCTAAATAACGTCGATAGAGTTGAATTACTACCTTACCACGGTATGGGAATTCACAAATGGGAAAGCATGGGACTTGAGTACGAGCTTAAGGACGTAAAAGAACCTACTGCTGAAGATGTTAAACGTGCCAGCGAAATTGTAGAAGCATACGGTGTATCTGTCTACAATAATCAACAAGTCAAATAGTATCCTTAATAGTCTAGGATGTTATTTATAAAAATGCCCTTATATATTTTTAAAGTTATTAAACTTTATAATTTTTTATACTTTGGAAGTCTGAATAAGACTTCTTTTTTATTTGCAATTTTTACATAAAAAAAAACCCAGATTCTAAATCTGAGTGTTTTTATATTAATTAGTTATTCCCATAATTATGCTTTTTCCTATTATAACTCCTATTAAGCTAAGAACAACATTTAAAGCTATATTAACCACTGCACTAGTGTAGCTTCCATCAGAAAAAAGTCCTACAGTTTCATAGCTAAAGGTAGAGAAAGTCGTAAGTCCTCCCATAAGTCCTGTAGTCAAAAATAATTTCATCTGTGGAGATACAACATCTGTTCTTGAGTTTAACTCCAAAATAAGCCCTATAAGCAATCCCCCTAAAATATTTACACATAAAGTCCCAACTGGTATCTTTCCTGTAAAAATCTTAGAAGCTTGCATAGATATAAGGTATCTTGAAATAGCGCCTATAAATCCTCCTAAACCTACACATAAAGCTTCTAACATCTACATCTTCTCCTTAAAATTCTACTACTTCAACTTCCATTTTTTCTATAGCATCTGCAATTAATCCTTCTACATCTAAAGCTGATTCATCTGATTCTATTCTATCAAGCTTAGGCTTAGTCACTGGTCTCTTTGGTGCAAATACTGAACAGCAATCTTCCTCTGGTATTATTGATGTTTCGAATGTTCCTATTTTTTTAGCTACTTCAATTATTTCTGATTTATCCATAGCTATTAGCGGTCTGAATACAGGCATGCTAACAGATGCATTTGTACAAGTTAGTCCTTGTATAGTTTGTGATGCAACCTGTCCTATACTTTCCCCTGTAACTAAAGCGTTACATCTTCTTTGTTTACCTACTTCTTCAGCTATTCTCATCATGAAACGTCTTGAGATTATTGTCATTTCTTCTTCTCTACAGTTCATTCCTATAGCTTTTTGGATTTCTAGTATATTGACCTTATGAAGTCTTACCTTTCCACAGTATTTAGCTAATATTCTAGCTAGGTCTCTTACCTTTTCCATTGATTTTTCACTTGTGAATGGATATGTGTGGAAGTGGATACATTCTACCTCTACACCTCTTTTTGCTACCATCCATGATGCAACTGGTGAGTCTATTCCTCCAGATAATAGAGACATCGCCTTGCCGTTAGTTCCTATAGGAAGTCCACCATAGCCAGGCACTGTATCGCTGTATGCTGCTATGTTGTGTTCTCTAAGCTCGCATTTTATTTTAACCTCTGGCTCTCTTAGATCTACTGGTATTTTGCCTTCAGTTTTGCTAAGTAAATATCCACCGATATCTATGCTCATTTCTTGTGATGTCATTCTGAAGGATTTGTCGCCTCTTCTACTTTCTACCTTGAAGCTCTTGTAGCCTTGCTCTATCTTTTCTTCTAGAACTTTAACTGCTGTGTCCTTTAGCATTTGATATGCTTCTTCTATATCGTCTGATTTTCTGTCTAATTTTATAACTGGACACACCCCAACTATACCGAAGACCTTTTTAACCTCTTCCATTACTTCTTCGTAATCGTAGTCGCCAAGCTCAACATATACTCTACCGTATTCTTTGTATACGTCAAATTTTCCTAATGGCTTTAACATATTTTTTATGTTTTTTATTAATTTATTTTCAAATATATATCTATTTTTTCCTTTGATTCCTATTTCTCCGTATTTTACAATTAACGCGTTATACACTTTTTCACGCTGCCAAAACTATTTTTTATTTGGCATACTCCTTTCTGTTTTATCTATCTTCTTCTACCTATTATCATTCTTAAATCTGATACTGATTCTTTTAATGCCTTTACAACTTCTCTTATTTCTTCTTCTGTGTTTAGATCACTTAAGCTGAATCTTATCGCTCCTTCGATTTCTTCAGCAGATAAACCTATAGCATTTAGTACGTGGCTTCCCTTTTTCTTAGAAGAGCAAGCAGAGCCTGTAGACACGTATATTTCCTTTTGTTCTAAATAATGAAGAAGTACTTCTCCTTTAACGCCTCTGAATGAAACATTTAAAACATGGCAAACTCCATCTTCTGGAGAATTTATCTTGACGTTATCTATATTTTCTACTATTTCCTTCTTTAGAAGGTCTCTAAGCGATTTTATCTTATCTATAGTTCCTTGTAAATCTTGATTTAATATTTCTACAGCCTTACCTAGTCCGTATATTCCTGGCACGTTTTCTGTTCCTGATCTCACACCGATTTCTTGTCCACCACCAGTAAGAAGAGGTTTTATTCTGTTGTTTTCTTTTACATACATAAATCCAATTCCCTTAGGTCCATGTAGCTTATGACCACTCACGCTCATGAAGTCTATATTGTATTTGGATGGTCTGAATTTTATCTTAGCATAAGATTGTACCGCATCTACATGAAAATAAACCTTTTGCTTTAGAGCTTTTAGATATTTACCGATCTCTTCTATAGGTTGAATAGCTCCTATTTCGTTGTTTACATGCATTGTAGATACTAAAAATGTGTCGTCCTTTATAGCATTTTTTAAATCGTCTATTGATATTTTTCCTTGTGAATCTACTGGTAAATAAGTCACTTCAAATCCTTGCTCTTCTAAATCCTTTAAAGTATTTAGAACAGAAGGATGCTCTATACATGTAGATATTATGTGTTTTTTAGTTTTTTTATTTAAATTAGCAACACTTCTTATAATAGTATTGTTACATTCTGTACCACCTGATGTAAAATATATCTCGGTTTCCTTAGCTCCTAAGCTTCTCGCAATATTTCTTCTGATTTCTTTTATTTCTCTCTCAACCTCTATACCCTTTTTGTATATAGCTGATGGATTTCCGTATTGATTAGTAAGAGCCACAACCATCTTGTCCACTACTTCTGGATAAGGCTTAGTTGTCGCGCTGTTATCTAAATATATTTCCAATTAATACACCGTCCTTTCTGTAAATAACTCATAATATTATACCATTAATAGATTCACTTTTTAAGGGATTGATTTCAAAAATTTAATTATTAAATTGAAAAGTTAATTCTATGATTGCATTTAATTTTAAATATTATTAGTTATATTATTTTAATTTTTTGAACATAATATAACATATATCTGAGATAACTTTTGAATATACCTGTATAAAACAATTACTTATAATTATTCTTTGAGAATATTTACCAGTTGCAGTTTTTGTCGAAATTTGATATTATATATTCAAGGTTATCCCCCAGATAGCCATACTAATATTTCTATTCGAATACCCCTTTTGAGAATAGACTTTATATTATTTATTATTGTTAAATTGAAACGGAATCAGTTTGACCCC
>NZ_JAXEWM010000239.1:0-2638 GCF_034113885.1 Intestinibacter sp. | reverse complement strand
AAAAATTTATTTGAGAAAATTCCGCTTTTAAGTAAAGTAATACAGTTTAATAAAAGAATAGGTGATATAAATCTAAGGTATATAGAGTATAAGATTTTAAAATACAGAGTAAATAGATTAGAGAATGGATTTTTAAAAAGTGATTATAGGATTGTAGCCCTAAACACATATACAGGTCATACCAAGCTTGTAGATGAGGTTCCAGTCACTGTAAAGAGATATATTGCAAGAAGTTGCGTACAAAAGCCTAAAATAAATGACAGTATCTTAAAAAATGATATCGAATATGAAATAGAAAAACATTACAGAAAATATGAAAGTGAAAATATGGTTCTGTCAGATGTATTTAGCATATATAAACCGTACTGGACTTGTAATTACAACGGAAAGAATATATTTTTAGAAGCATATAAAAACTGAGGAGTTATTTTAAAGCTCCTCAGTTTTTAGTTTGAACGATTAATTAGATTTATTTTTAGTTAAATAATCCAGGCTTTTTATTTTGTAGCCTTCATTTTCCCAGTGAGTTAATACCTCGTCTAGTATCTCTGCATTAGTCTGTGAGTTTGAGTGAAGCAGCACTATAGCTCCTGGGTGAGTTCTAGAGTAGATTTTATCTTTTGCATGTTCATGGCTAGGTTGGTTTGAATCGTACCAATCCACATATGCAAAGCTCCAAAATATAGTAGAATATCCTAAATCTTGTGTGTATTTTAGAGATCTTTCACTGAATTTGCCCATAGGAGGTCTAAAATATTTAGGCATATCTTTGCCAGTTACCTCTTTATATGCTTTTTCTACAGATAGTATTTCGTTTTTGAATTTGTCTAAATCGTCTATACTGGCCATAGATACGTGGCTTTTGGAATGGTTGCAGACTAGATGTCCTTCATTTACCATTCTTTTGACTAGTTCGGGATTACTTCTTATGTAGTGTTCGACTACAAAAAAGTTCGCCGGAGCATTGTGCTTTTTAAGTGTATCTAAAATAAGGTTTGTATATCCGTTTTCGTATCCAGCATCGAATGTCAGGTATATGACCTTTTCATCCTTATCTCCTACATAATACGTGTCGTAGTTTTTGAAAAAGGAAGCTTCTTTTATAGGGTCTGGCTGCTTGTGATCTTGTCTAGGATTAAAGTACCAATTGTATTCTTGCGTGCTCAAATCACCCTCTGAGATTTGAGTTTTGGATTTATTAAATAAATTGGAATTTGTGATGGCTATTATTCCAATTAAGATTGCGAAAAACCCTATAATAAAATAATTTCCAAAATTGTTGTTTTTCAAGGTAAGTCCTCCTCATAAATTAAATTAATTTAAATTAATAATATTTTTTTAAAAAACGGCTAAAAATATTCATGTAAAATATTGATTTTAAATAGTTGTCTTAATATGCTTTTATGTAGTAAAGTATATTTTGTAAATATAATGATTAAGATTTAGAAAGGAGGTATTCTATGGAAAAAAGAATCACGAGTATTGTAAAGAATGTAGTTTTTTTAGATATAGAGACAAGTGGGTTAAATCCTAAAAATAGCGAAATCCTAGAAATCGGAGCTGTAAAAATAGATAGAGATAAAAAAATATCTATTTTCAATACACTTGTAAAAAATAAATCTAAGGTTCCACCTGAAATTTTTTCTCTTTGCAAAAATCTTAATCAAAAAGATCTAGATAAAGCGCCCTTATTAGATGAGGTCAAAAAAGACTTTCTAGCTTTTATAGAAGATAAAACGTTAATTTGCCACAATAAAAATTTTGAAAAGGAGTTTTTAAATTTACATATAGGCAAAATAAATAATAAATTTATAGATTCTATGGAATTGGCGGCTATTTTAGAACCTTTTCACAGAGAATTTAACTTAGATTACCTAAAAAAAGCAATTACAAAAAATAAAGATGACGAGGTGCACAGAGCTATCTACGATGTAATAGATACTATAGATGTTGTAAATGCTTTGATTTTGAGGTTTAAGGATAGGCTCGAAAAGGACAATAAGCTTACATTATATCCTTTGACATTTGATATAGATTCTTACCTAAATAAACACTCTCTTGAAAACTGGGACTGGTCTGAATACATAAATAATGCAGATTACGATTTAAAAGATGAGACAAATACAGTATATGAAAAAAAGGAAGATGAGAAACAGAAAAACGACAATTCAAAGGAAGAAGAAATTTTTAAACTTATGGGAAAATACAATGCTTCTTATGAAGAGCTTCTAAAGGAGGAGAATATCTGGGGCAGCAAGAAGGGATTTATCTATGAATTTAGACAAGGTCAATACGATTTGACTAAATTGATTAGAAAGACATTTCACAGTACATCTAATAATATAGCCTGTATAGAGGCGCCTACAGGAATTGGAAAAAGCGTGGGGTATTTGCTACCGGCTGTTTTAGAGGCGAGATATGCCCAAAAGAGAATAATAATCTCAACTGCCACAAAAGAGCTTCAGGTTCAGCTTATGGACAAGGATTTGCCAAATGTGATAAACTCCTTGGGGCTTTCAGGAAAGGTAAGCTACGGATATATAAAGGGCAAAAACAACTACATATGCAAGAGTAAATTTTACGATTATAAAAAGGATTACGAAGCTGAAAATCCAACTTACGAGGATATAATGTCTAT
>NZ_JAXEWM010000238.1:0-3618 GCF_034113885.1 Intestinibacter sp. | reverse complement strand
TGCTCCATCTGGTGCAGCTATCATAAAGAATAAGTTTGATAAGCTTCCATCAAAAGCTTCGTAGTCTATTCCTTCTTTTGTGATACCTGCAGCTAAACAAGCTTTTTTAACTGCCTTTGTTTTAGCATGAGGTATTGCTATTCCTTCTCCTACTGCAGTTGTGCTTAATTCTTCACGAGCAAGTATTGCTTCTTTGTATTCTTGTTTGTCGTTTAAATTTCCACTTGCATTTACTAAATCGACCATTTCATCTATTACATCTGGTTTTTTTTTAGATGAAAGGTTTAGCTTTATAGATTCCTTTGATAATAAATCTGTAATTCTCATAATCTTACTCCTTTTTATTATTTTATATATTAGTCCTTATTATTACTAGGAATTTTAATCTTTATAAATTATCTATTTTATTTTTTCAACGTTTATTTCTTTTACTAATCTATCTATAAACTCTCTAGATGCTAAGTCAGAAGAAAATGCTGTTGCTCCTCCACTTGCTGCACCAAGTCTTAGTGCTTCTTCGTAGCTGCCTGTCTTTAAATATCCACTTACAAATCCTGCTACCATTGAGTCCCCAGCTCCAACTGAGTTTACAACTTCGCCTTTTGCAACGCTGCTTATAAATACCTCGTCGTCTTCTGAAACTAGTAGTGCTCCATCGCCTCCCATAGATATTAGGACGTTCCTAGCTCCCATTTCTTTTAATTTTCTAGCGTAGAAAATCACATCTTCTGTTGATTTTAACTCAACATCAAACATTTCAGCTAATTCGTGGTTGTTTGGTTTTATTAAAAATGGTTTGTATTTCAATACATTTAAAAGTAAGTTCTTAGTTGCATCTACTACTACTTTTATATTTTTTGAATTTACTCTTTCCATTATTTTTTCGTATAATTTTTCATCTAAGCATGATGGAATACTTCCTGATAATATTAAAATATCTCCATCGACTAATTTATCTATAATACCGTAAAATTGATTTAATTCTTCTTCGCTTATTTGAGGACCTTGTCCGTTTATTTCTGTTTCTTCGTTACTTTTTATCTTTACATTAATTCTTGTAAAACCTTCTTTTACTTTTATAAAGTTTGATTTTAAATTTAAATTTTTTAAGGAATTTACTATATAATCTCCTGTAAATCCACTTACAAATCCTAAGGCGATATTGTCGTTGTCTAGACTTTTTAATATTCTAGTTACGTTTATTCCCTTTCCACCTGGATATACATGCTCTTCAGCGACTCTGTTGACTTGTCCATTTGTCAAATTGTCTACTTTTATCACATAGTCTATAGATGGATTCAAAGTTACTGTATATATCATTATTCCCAAGCCTCCTTTATATTATTATTTGTGCCAATTATTATTTTTATTATTAATTATTATTTTTACTGAGCTTTATGTTATTATTTGTACTCGTTTTCTTTTGTTTTATTCTATGTTTTAATAATAAACTAAATTTATTTTTTTAAAAAGACAAAAAATTTCTCTTAATTAAAAGAGAAATTTATCGCTTTTTCCATTTTATTCAAATTTATATTTAAAAAGACATTGAAATTACTAGGTTTTCACTATAAATTTAAACGAGTTTAAAAATTCAAATTTTTAAAACATCTTTATAAATTTTTCGTAGTTTTTATTTTCACAAATGCTTATTACCTTTGATACTGAACCCACCTGCTTGTATATTATTGAAAATAATCTTTCGTAATCAAATATTTCATCCTTGTCGATAGCTAAAGTCAGAATCAGTCTGACTTCTCCTAAAGACCAGTGTATTGGCTCATCTAGTATCCCGACTGCTATTTTATTTTTCAAAATCTTGCCATTAGCTCCATGAGGAAGCGCCACCATATTACCTATTTCAGTAGTGGCTATTTTTTCCCTATCGAAAAACGAGTTTTTCATGTCCTCATCTATTGCGCCTTTTTCTAGAAGCTTGCCTCCTAGAAATTCTATTACCTCTTCTTTCGTCTTAAATTTCAAATCGGTAAAAAACAGATCTCTGTCAAATAAATCTCTAGGCTCAACTTCCTTGTAAATTTTACCTGTCTTCATAAATTTTTCGATTATTTTCACTTCATTGTCGTTTAAAAGAGGAGAAACTGTTATAACGGGCACTCTTTCAAATTTCATATCTACTGTAGATATTATAAAATCAACTTCTAATGCGTTTATATACTCTATTAAATATGCAGGTATAATTTTTACTATTTCTATTTTGTCCTCAAATAAATACTCTAGCTTGTTCTTTATAAGCATAGAAGTACCTATTCCTGATACGCATACAATTATTACTTTAAATACCTTTTTCTTTTGGTTGTGTGCACATCTTTCTATCGCACCGCCTACATGTACTGCTATATTTGATATTTCTTCATCGTCTAATTTTAAGTCTAGCTCTTCTTCTATTGTTTTTTTGGCTATTTTACCTAGTTCATATGCATAAGGGTATTTTATCCTTATATCTACTGGCAGTACTCCGTATTGATTTATGCCTAGCTTCATCTTTTTGTAGATACTGTTTATATGATCATAAAGACATTTTTCAAAAATTTTGTCGTCGCTAATATCTATAGATGTCGCTATTTTCAAGTTTTTACAGAATTTTTTTATTGCACCGAGTATTTTTTCTTTGTTTTTATCATCATTCATTATAAGCTCTCTTTCAACTAAATAATCGTTGATGTACTGTTCTATAAACTCATTTTCCTCTTGGTTGCTTCTACTCAATTTTATAAATATTATACTGCACAGATTTTTAAACTCTGTATCACTTAAAACCAAGTGCTTGCTGCTCAACAGGCTTAAAATTATATTTTTCAGATTAAACATATTATCAGCTACTCTATCAGTTAAAAAATCCTTTAAGCTCAAATCATTTTCTTTTTTAGAGCATATATCAAGTATAAATCTTATTATATCCTCCTCCTCTGCTTCTATCCCTATACCTTGCTTGTGCTTTGAAACTACAGCTATATTGTATTTTTTTAAAATGGATTTTACCTCTTTTAAATCATTTTTTACTGTAGAAACGCTGATATACATAGAATCCGCTAGTTCCTCTAGCTTTATAGTGTTATCTTCTTTTGTAGTTAGGTTTATCAAGCTTTTTATAATGTAATCAATTCTGTCGACATTTCCTAAATATTGACTTGGAATAGTTATATGATCAAAAGAGCCTTCTATTTTGTAACCTATTCCGCGAATCGATACTATTTTCCCATCCTTACTGTTTTTATTTATGTCCTTTATTTCACTTTGTATAGTTTTTGTAGAACATCCAATTTCTTCGCTAAGTGCTAAGCTGCTAACAGGTTCATGGGAATTTTTTAATATTTCAATTATATTTAAGGCTCTTACACTGTAAATAATTAAAATCAACCCCCTTAAAAAGCTATATGGTATTTCATATCCTTGTTTCTAACTTTACACTATTATTACTTCTTTTTCAAATTTGCAAGTGCTGCAAAAGGATTATTAAACGCTTCTTGGTCTTTGTTTTGATTTTTCAAATATTTATTTATGTCTTTTTTAGAAGCTTTTCCCTTCTCTTCTGCTTTCCTTTTGTTAAATGAAGATAATTTTTCTCTATATCCACAGCTACATGTAAATATTTTT
>NZ_JAXEWM010000237.1:0-6236 GCF_034113885.1 Intestinibacter sp. | reverse complement strand
TTTAAAGAACTCTGTTCTATTATATCATATATATCAATTAAATTTCTATGGACGTGATTTTCTTTTGCTATAACATTTACATTTGTTCCTTTAATACCATTTTCAAATTTTTCGTTTATTTCTATTTCAAATTCACCATTTAAATTTAGTTTGTCTAGCTCCTCTAAAAATATCTCCTTTGGAACACCTAAATTTAATAAAGTCGATAATGTCATATCGCCCGATATTCCGATTATTATATCAAAATATAAGATTTTTTCTTCCTTCATATAATTCCTCCAAATTAGTCTAACTTATTTATAGTTGCTGCTAAATACCCTGCTCCGAATCCATTGTCTATGTTAACTACTGATATTCCTGATGCACAGCTATTTAACATAGCTAAAAGCGCAGTAAGTCCATTAAAGCTTGTTCCATATCCAACTGAAGTCGGAACGGCAATTACCGGTACATCGACCATTCCTCCAACGACACTTGGTAAAGCTCCCTCCATTCCAGCTACTGCTACTATTACTCTAGCTTGCTCTATAAGGTGTCTCTTATTTAATAATCTATGTATACCTGCTACACCTACATCGTAAATTCTCTCTACATCGTTTCCTAAAAATTTTGCTGTATAATAAGCTTCGTCAGCCACGGCTATGTCAGATGTTCCAGCTGCAAGTATAGCAATTGTTCCCTTTCCTATGTTTTTTACTTCATGATTTTTTATCATCAATACTCTTGATAGCTCATCGTATTCTACATTGTCGTAAATTTGTTTTAATTTTTCTGCTGTTTCTTTTCTACATCTTGTACCTAATACATTGCTTTCCTTTTTAAGCAAAACATCGACAATCCCTATTATATGTTCGTCTGTTTTACCTTCGCAGTAAATTACCTCTGGATACCCATTTCTAATCTCTCTATGATGATCTATATTTGCATATCCTAAATCTTCATAAGGTAGATCTTTAAGTCTTTCTACTGCTGTATCTATATCTATTTCATTATTTTTGACTGATTCTAGTAATTGTCTTACATCCATTTGATTTAGTGCCCCTTTCAAATTTCTTCATTTATAAATTATAACTCTATATTAAAAAAATTTAAATAAAACAAATACCTTTTAATATAGAGTTACTGATTCTATAAATATTTAATTTTAATATCCTAAAGCCTTTCCATCTCTTCTCTCATCAGCGCCACCTGACATAGTGCCATCATCTTTATACATAACTGCCTGTACTGATCCAAAATGCTTTGGTTCATCTTTGTAAACACTTACTGGATGTCCCTTAGATACTAGTGGAGAAATCAAGTCAGTATCTACAGTATTTTCAAATACCAATCCTTCATCTGTCTTATCGTATATTCTAGGATAATTTATCGCCTCTTGTATAGGTAGATTGTAATCTATTACATTACTTATTACTTGAGTTAATATGCATACTATTCTAGAGCCTCCTGGAGTCCCTATAACTAAAAATGGCGTACCGTCTTCATTTAATATTACAGTTGGACTCATTGAGCTAAGTGGTTCGCTGCCTGCTCTTACACAGTTGTTTGAGTTAGGATCTGGTGAAAAATCTGCCATAGCATCATTAAGTACAAATCCATATCCATCTACTACGACACCTGAACCGAATTCTAGGTTTACAGTCTGAGTTATCGCTACCATATTTCCGTCTTGGTCAGCTACAGAAAAATGTGTTGTGTCTTCATGCTCATAGTCGACTGCATCTCCACTTGAGTAATTTTGTGAATAATCCATATTTATTTGTTCAGCCAATTTTTTAGCGTATTTCTTACTAGTCAATCCCTTTATAGGAACTTCTTGGTTAAATGGATCCGCCATGTATTCTTCTCTATCTGCATATGATATTTTCATAGCTTCAGATAATAGATGTATTCTTTCCTCTGAATCTATATCATATTTGCTCATATCGAAGTTTTCTAATATATTTAATGCTTCTATTATACTTGTTCCACCTGCCTGAGATGAAAGTATTTTATATCCTCTGTATGTTCCTTCTACTGGTGTAGATACATTTGGTTCGTAGTTAGCTAGATCATCTAGAGTAAGAATTCCTCCGTATTTATTTGCCATTTCAACTATTTTTTCTGCTACCTCGCCTTTATAGAAGCCGTCTCTTCCTTCCTTTGCGATTATTCTAAGTGTGTCTGCTAGGTCTTCGTTTTTCCATAGATCTCCTACTTGATAAAGTTCTCCATCATCTTTTCTAAGGTATTTGTAAAACTCATCAAACCTAGACATCTTCTCATCTGCAGCTACAATATCGTGGTAAAGTGTAGGTGTTACATAAAAACCGTTTTGTGCTAAATTAATAGCCGGTGCCATTACTTCCTCTAAAGTCACATTCTTAGAACCATATTTATCAAATGCATATAAAAGCCCTGCTACTTCTCCTGGAATAGAGACTGCCTTTCCACCTTGTCTTTCTTCTTTATTTGCGACCTTTCCATTTGATACAACCCACATATAAGGAGTCGCTGCTGCTGGAGCATCTCCTCTAAATGCTATAAACACATTTTCTCCTTGTGCAGTCCTTATAATCATAGAACCTCCGCCGCCTATTCCTGAGCCATTTGGTTCTACTACAGATAATGCAAATGCCACTGCTACGGCTGCATCTATTGCATTTCCGCCAGCCTTTAATACCTCAAGACCTGCTTGTGAAGCCTCGTATTTAGCAGTTGCTACAACTCCATTTTTTCCAGTAGCATCTCTGCCTCCACTAGTTAGATTTCCGTCCTCGTCCCATAAAGTCCATCCTTCTCCATCTTTTACAATACCTGTACTGTCTTTGTCCTCTTCTACTTCCTTTAATTTTTCCTTTGCTTCTGCTATAATTTTTTTGCTTTCCTCAGTATTCTCTGATTCTTCCTTTACTGTTTTGGCACAACCTACGCACATAGGTATTGTGAGTGTCAGCACTAGTAATACTGAAATTATCTTTTTACTTATTTTCATCAACTAATTTTTATCTCCTTTTCTATTATTTATATATCTATTCTGCCAGACATATATCATCATAGACATTTTAACATTTTTTTGAGCTTTTTAAAAAATATTTTCTTAAAACACTCTTTTTCTCAATTCCATTAAAAAACGCTACTCCTCAATAATCACAATATTATCGAGAAATAGCGTTTTAATTTCGAGTCGAATTTATTTTAATCTATATACTTAGATTACATCATTGGCATTCCACCAGCTGCTGCAGCTGGATCTTCTTTTTCAGGTATTTCACCTACTGCTGCTTCAGTTGTTAAGAATACACTTGCTATAGATGAAGAGTTTTGTAAAGCACTTCTAGTTACCTTAGTTGGATCTACTATACCAGCATCTATCATGTTTACATATTCTTCTTTATATGCATCAAATCCTACTTCTGGATCTGAATCTATAACTTTTTGTACTATTACAGCACCTTCAAGACCAGCGTTTACTGCTATTTGTCTTAGTGGTTCTTCTAATGCTTTTCTGATTATTTTAGCACCTATAGCTTCTTCACCATCTAATTCAGCTATTAATTTGTCTACTGCTGGTATAACACTTACAAGTGCAGTACCACCACCAGCTACTATACCTTCTTCAACAGCAGCCTTAGTTGCATTTAAAGCATCTTCTATTCTTAATTTCTTTTCTTTCATTTCAACTTCTGTAGCTGCACCAACTTTAACTACTGCAACTCCACCAGCTAATTTAGCTAATCTTTCCATTAATTTTTCTCTATCGAAATCAGAAGAAGTTGCTTCTGCTACGTTTCTTATTTGTTGTATTCTGTTTTGTATATTAACTTTTTCTCCAGCTCCATCTACTATTGTAGTGCTGTCTTTAGTTACTTTTACTGAACCCGCTCTACCTAACATACTTAAGTCAGCTTCTTTTAATTCATATCCAACTTCTGAAGATATTACTGTACCACCAGTAAGTATTGCTATATCTTCTAGCATTTGTTTTCTTCTATCACCAAATCCTGGAGCTTTAACAGCAACAACATCGAATGTTCCTCTTAATTTATTAACTACTAATGTAGATAATGCTTCACCATCAACATCTTCAGCTATTATTAATAATTTTTTACCAGTTTTAACTAATTGTTCAAGTAATGGAAGTATTTCTTGGATGTTAGATATTTTTTTGTCTGTTATTAATATGAAAGGATCATTTAAAACAGCTTCCATTTTATCTACATCTGTTACCATGTAAGCAGAAATAAATCCTCTGTCAAATTGCATACCTTCAACAGTGTCTAATTCAGTTTTCATAGTTTTAGATTCTTCAACAGTTATAACACCGTCTCTACCAACTACCTTCATAGCTTCAGCTATTAATTTACCTATTTGTTCGTCTCCTGAAGATACTGCACCAACTTGTGCTATAGCTTCATCAGTTTCAACTGTTCTAGATTGATTTTTTAATTCTTCAACTGCAACATCTACTGCTTTAGCTATACCTTTTCTTATTAATATTGGGTTAGCTCCTGCTGTTACATTTTTAAGTCCTTCTCTTATTATAGCTTGAGCTAAAACTGTTGCTGTAGTAGTACCGTCACCAGCTACATCGTTAGTTTTAGTAGCAACTTGTTTAACAAGTTGAGCACCCATATTTTCAAATCTATCTTCTAATTCTATTTCTTTAGCTATAGTTACACCATCGTTAGTTATTAGTGGCACACCATACATTTTGTCAAGTATAACGTTTCTACCTTTTGGTCCTAATGTAACTTTAACTGTATCTGCTAATTTATTTACTCCTGCTTCTATACTCTTTCTAGCATCTTCTGCAAATTTAATTTCTTTTGGCATTTTAAATCACCCTCCTAAATAATATTATAATTCTACTACTGCTAATATATCGCTTTGTCTTAATATTATGTATTCTTCTCCGTCTGCTTTTATTTCGTTTCCAGCATATTTAGAGAATATAACTTTGTCTCCAACCTTAACTTCCATTTTTACTTCGTTTCCATCTACTACACCACCTGGTCCTACTTCTATAACTTCAGCCATTTGTGGTTGTTCTTTAGCTGCACTTGGTAAAACTATACCGCTTGCAGTTTTTTCTTCAGCTTCAAATTTTTTAATTACAACTCTGTCTGCTAATGGTCTTATTTTCATTTCCCATTCCTCCTATTTAATATAAAAAGTTTTTGTATATAGAATTTAAATTTTTCCTTTTCAATTTATTATCACTCTACCACTAAGAGTGCTAACAATTATTATAATATACCATTTGTATAAATTTTTCAATACGTTATTGGATTTTTTTTCAAATTTTTTTAGACCTATCTTCCTATACCTAATTCTCTCGCATAATAGAATAAATATTGTTGTGCAAAGCCTGATAATTCACCAAATTTTTCTATGCCAAATTTTCTAATTTTAGTTAAGCTCAGATCTTCATCAACGTAAAATTCTTGCATAACTCTCTTAACCCAAACATCAACAGGGAATGTATCGTATTTTTGCATACCAAATAACGCTATACAATCTCCTACCTTTGGACCTACACCATTGAATTTAAGTAATTCTTTTAGGCATTCTTCTGTAGATAAATTTCTGTAATCTAGTACGTTTATATTTTCGTCGTTTACAATTTGAGTAGTTGATTTTATGTATTTATCTCTAAATCCTGTTGAACAGGCTCTTATTTCCTCTTGAGAAGCCTTGTTTAATTGCTCAGGAGTTGGGAAAGCATAGTAATCTTGCCCTCTGTACTCGCCTATATGTGTACCGAAATTTTTAGATAAATTATTTATTGCTCTTTGTATCATAGGTATTCTGTTGTTTGAAGATATTATAAATGAGATAAGCATTTCCCAGCCGTCTTGCTTTAGGATTCTGATGCCTTCACCGAACTCTGTAGCCTTCTCTAAATACTCATCCATCACCTTTAACTTATTTATTATCTCTTCATAATCATTGCCCAAATCGAAATAATCATACCATATATTTTCAAAGTCTTCCTTATTAGTATTATCTAGATAGATTTTGTCGCCTTCTTGTTTTACGTTTATGACCTTGCCCATAGCTACACCTGTATATGAATCGTCGTCTTGCTTGATCCATCTGAAGCATTGCCCGCATTCAAATATATGCTTTGGATTGAAGTTTTTTACATCTTCTAGTATTACAGTATTTCCTTCTTGTGTTACTTTCATTTTTATTCTCCTCATTTTATTAATCATTTTTATATGTATTTTGTGATTTACTAATTTTTTTGTTTT
>NZ_JAXEWM010000236.1:0-2565 GCF_034113885.1 Intestinibacter sp. | reverse complement strand
CCTATTTATCTTTTCTTGATAGCAAACATACTGTCTCCACGTGCGGAGTATTAGGGAACATATCCATACACTTAACCTTCTCAACCTTATATCCATAACTCTCAAATCCCTGTAAATCCACAACCAAAGTCTTAGGATTACAAGATATATAAATTATCTCATCAGTTCCAAATCTAGCTATATCTCTAACAGCATCCTTATGAATACCTGGTCTTGGAGGGTCCACGATTATAATATCAGGTCTCTCCTTCAAGCTATTCACAGTCTTAGCCACATCTCCTGCTATAAACTCACAGTGAGTCAATCCATTTAATTTAGCATTTTCATTAGCAGCCACAACCGCTTCTTCTACAATTTCAATTCCATATACCTTTCTAGCCTTTTCAGATAAAATTTGTCCAATAGTCCCTGTTCCGCTATATAAATCGTAAAGTACCTTGTCATTATAATCTCCGACAAAATCCCTAGCTATAGAATACAATCTTTCAGCTCCTAATGTATTTGTTTGAAAGAATGAGAATGGAGAAATTTTAAATCTAAGTCCTAATAATTCTTCATATATATGGTCTCTTCCATATATAACCTTAAGCTCGTCACATTTAACTGCATCTGCTAGATTGTCATTTATGCAGTGAATTACACTAACTAAATCTGCTTCTAAATCTAATCCAAGTAGCATATCCTTATATTTAGTCATATCGTAATCTTCTTGTGAGCTTGTAACAACCATCACCATCATCTCATTAGTCTTGATACCTTTTCTGATAACTAGATGTCTTAAATATCCTAAGTGGTTGTTTCCTCTATAATAAGGTAGACCTTCTTCTCTGAAGAAGCTTTCTGTAGATGTTAATATTTTTATAAAATCTTTGTCTATTAACATACATCCATCAACTGTAACTATATCTAAATATTTTCCTTTTTTATGCATACCTACAGTTAGAGGTCCTGCTTTTATTTCATCTCCAAAAGTGAATTCCATTTTATTTCTATATAGTTTGTTACTTGGACTTCCTTCTATTCCTAAAAATTCAAAATCTTTAATATCATGGCTTTCAAATAATTCTAGAACTTGTTGTTTTTTAAGCTCTAATTGTTTTTCGTATGGAAGCGATAAAATTGTACATCCTCCACATTGACCGAAATGCTTGCAAGGCTCTACAGTTTCTAGTGGAGATTTTTCTAATACCTCCATTAATTTAACCTCTGCTTTTTTGCTGTTTACTTTTTTTACTGAGGCTTTTACCTTTTGACCAGTAATTCCGCCCTTCATGTGGATATCTCTTTTACCCATTTTAGTGCAAGACGTGCCACCAAATTCCATTTTATCTACTTCAAATTCGATTATCTCTCTTTTTTTCACTAATTAATCCTCCGTGCTTTCTATTTTAATTTTATTATCTTTCTTCAATCATCTTAACTTCTTCTTCAGTTAACTCACGATACTCGCCAAGAGCTAAACCTTCATCTAATTTTAGTTTGCCCATAGACAGTCTTTTTAAGTATACCACTTTTTTGCCTACACTCTCAAACATTCTTTTAACTTGGTGAAATTTTCCCTCGTGAATTGTAAGCTCTATCTCTGAAATCTCGTCGCTTTTTAGTATTTCAAGCTCTGCTGGCATAGTTTCGTATCCATCATCTAATATGACACCTTCAGCAAAAGCCTTCACATCTTCTTCAGTAACGACTCCTTCAATTTTAGCGTAATAAGTTTTTGGAACGTGCTTCTTAGGTGATAATACCCTGTGTGCTAGCTGACCGTCATTTGTAAGCACTAACAATCCCTCTGTGTCCTTATCAAGTCTTCCAACTGGAAAAGGCTCAAAAATTAAATCCTGTTTATCTATTAAATCTAAAACAATCGGATCTCTCTTATCAAATGTAGCTGATATATACCCATCAGGTTTATTTAACATCAAATATATAAACTCCTTATAAACTACCTTCTCTCCATCAAAAAATATCTCGTCATTTTCCACATCGACTTGAACCCCTGGATTATTTATTACCTTTCCATTTACTTTCACTAATCCATTTTTACATAATTTTTTTAACTCACTTCTACTCCCATATCCTAGATTGGATAATATCTTGTCTATTCTTTGTTTTTTAGGCAACCCTTTTCCTCCTTTTTTCTTTATATAATATATATTATTTTATATTTAATAAGTCATTTTTTCTTATTTTACATCAAAATACAACATACTATTTAAATATATATTGTTCATATTTAATAAATTTTATAAATTTACATCTGTACCTTTTTACCTTTTAAGTATATAATATAATTGATGGGTAAGTGTTGTAAATTTTTAACTATTTTTTAATTTATGGAGGTACAAAATGTTAGTTTCTGCTAAAGATATGCTTGTAAAAGCAAAAAAAGGACACTATGCTGTAGGTCAATTTAATATAAACAACTTAGAATGGACAAAAGCTATATTATTAACTGCACAAGAAAATAATTCACCAGTTATATTAGGTGTTTCTGAAGGTGCAGGAAAATATATGGGTGGATATAAAACTGTTGTCGGAATGGTTGAAGGTATGTTAGAAGAATTA
>NZ_JAXEWM010000235.1:0-2464 GCF_034113885.1 Intestinibacter sp. | reverse complement strand
TTTTTTCAAATATAAATTCCTTTATTTTGCTAGAATAAATTTTTAAATTTAAGTAGGGAAAGTAATATTTTTTATCAAATATAAATAAAATGATAAAAAAGTCTTTATTTCAAATCGATAATTATGGAATTGTTAATAATGGAGGGTTTATATGAACGATAAAATAAAAGAAATTGAAAATAAATTACCTAAGGACTGCTGTTGCCTGTGCTCTCATCTGACTTTAGAAGGACCAGATGAATTTTTTAAATACGAGATTAAATGCGTAATCAACGACTCTACTCCAGATCCCAAAGACTGCTGCGAACACTTTGAGGTAGAACACTCCGATTTAACTACCTCTGACTTGGACAATTTATATCTAAATTTTTTAGAAGCATGCATAAAGGTTAAATACGAGGATTATTTAAACAGCCTATACTGGAAATTATTTAGAGAGCAAATTTTATACAAAAATCACTACAGATGCACTATCTGCCACTCGAACGAAAATGTTGAAGTCTACCACCTAAATAAAAAATTTGGACGAGAAACAGAGGATGATGTTATACTATTATGCTCTAAATGTTTAAAAAAAGATGAATAGTTTTTTTCAATCCTGCACATACTAAAGAAAAATTATGGAGGTAATCAATTATGAAAAATTTAAAATGCAATGCTGAAAAATGTGTCTATAACAAACATCGCGAATGTTACGCTGGTAAAATCAACGTAGACGGTGACACAGCTACAACTGTTGCAGATACTTATTGTGCTACTTTTAGAGAAAATGAAGCTCCTTCTTTTTCTAGTAATGCAGGTCACTGCTGTCACGAAGAACACGCAGTAGGAACTGCTGAGATCAAATGTGAAGCCGTAAACTGCGTATATAACGAACAAAAGCTTTGCCACGCTCCAGCTGTACAAATCAATGATATGGATGCTAGCTGCAACACTTTTAAAGCTAGATAGTTAATTTATGTACTTAAAAAGGGATATCATCATAATTTATGATCTATCCCTTTTAATTTAATCTTCATCGATAGCTTAGCAATTTCGATTTACATAGTTATCTTGAATTTATGCACTTTTTTTATTTTCTAATAATTCCTTTATATATCTAATATCGTCTGTTATTATTCTATGCTTAATTTTCTTAGAATCTATATTGCAAATTTTAAATCCTATCTGAATAGCATAACCAAGACCAAACGCACTCATAACAGTACCAAGACCAACTTGACCTCCTAAAAGCCATCCACTTACCAATGCTGTAAGCTCTATACCAGTTCTAAGAGCTCCGACTGGCTTAGACGTCTTTTTATTAAGTGCAAGCATAAGTCCATCCCTCGGACCACTTCCAAGCCCTGCACCTAGATACACCACTGTCGCAACCGCAGAAATAATTATCCCTATTATCATCATAATAATTCCCATAAATAAATTATCTGCAACAGGAATTATATTAGCAGCCTTTATCATATCTAGAAATACACCTATAAAGATCATATTAAGCACAGTTCCCCAGCCTACACCTTCTCCTAGAACTGCATCTAATATAACTATCACAAGACCTACTGTTATAGAAGCCTGCCCCATAGTGATTCCAGTCTTCAGTGATATTCCTTGGTGAAACGCATCCCAAGGAGATAGTCCGATTTGAGCATTTACCATAACGACTATTCCAAGACCATACAAGAAAAAGCCTATAAACAGTCTAACTAATAAGTACAATATTCTTTTTATATTCATACATGCCTCCCCATAATACAAAATTATACATTAAAAGAGAATTATAAATAACACATTATAATTCTCCATATATATCTCTATTTATATTTAAACTACACAGTTTTCTATTTGAATCAATGTATCTTGACAATTTTTACAAATTATAAGACTAACTATATAGCTGTCGTCTACTTTTTTAGCCTTCAAAAGCTTATTAAAAGACTGACCTTCATATTCATTTTGGATATCACTTATAACAAAATTTTGATTTTTAGTGTATATATAGAAGTGATACTCTAAAAAAGGAAAGAATTTTTGCTTTTCCTTAACTCCAGCAAGACACTCAACACACGCTTCCTTATAGTATTGGATATCGAAATCTATCTCATCTAAATCTACAAGCATATCAAGTATATCGTCTAAGCTCAAGCCCTTCACTGGTTTCTCTTCATCATTTAATAAGCATACATTTTTATCTTTTTCTATTATATATTCTTTTTCGTCATAAACAAATTTTAACATATTTAACTCCCTACTCAATTAATCTATTTCTGATGCAAACAAAGTCGGATCATCGACTGCCTCTTGATACTCATCCTTTGATATATATCCTTGTTCTAGCATATCATTAAGTACCTGTATTTGTCTAGCCTTAGCTTGATCGTGTTGATTAAATCTATAAGGGTTATTCGTGATACCTGCAAGCATTGCGCACTCTGCTAAATTTAATTCAGATACATCCTTATTAAAGTAA
>NZ_JAXEWM010000234.1:0-15287 GCF_034113885.1 Intestinibacter sp. | reverse complement strand
AACGGTGTTGCCACTAAGTATTTAAATAATTATTTGACGTGGTTTAAATTTTTATTTATAAGTAAGAAATATAAAGAATTTAATCGAATAAAAGAATTATTTATGAAATTAGCAACAGATGATCTTTATGTTACTCAGTATATGATAAAAAATAGATTTGTAGAGTTATTTTAATAAATAAATATTAAAAAGTATATAATTCTTCACAAAGTTCTTAAACATATTCACAATGGTTGGGAAGAAAGTAGTAGCTTCGCTAGATAGATATATATGATAATAGAGTCTATATTGTTGAACATTTTTTTATGAAAAATTTTTTATAATTAAATTATAATAGTTGTAAAAAGGCGATAATATGGATAAAATTTAATTAAATTGATAAAAATCTTAACCTGGCGGTTATTAAATCAAAAAATTACATAATATATTATTGAAAGGATAGCGATTCTAATGAATATAAAGATTTTTTTTGCGGTAATTATAACGTTGGCAGTTGTGGCAATTATAGCATTGTTTTTTGCGGGAAACTTTTTTTATAATCTAGCGATAAATCCAAATTCTTCAAAGAAGATGATTTTCGGTAATGATGGTTTAAGCCATCACGAGCTGACTGAAGAAGAGGAATGGCTAGAAAAAAGCTCTAAGTTTAAGGATGTTTTTACAAATTCCTTTGATGGATTGAAATTACATGCTCACGAGGTTGTATCAAATAAAAATACTAATAAATGGGCAGTTACAGTACATGGATATATGACAGATGCATTCAGTCTTAGTACCAAGGCATTGCACTATTACGATATAGGATACAATATTTTAGCTGTTGATTTAAGAGGTCACGGCAAGAGCAAAGGTAATTATATAGGAATGGGGTATCATGATGCCAAGGATTTAATTGAGTGGCTTAAGTATATTGTTTCAAAAGATAGCGAATGTGAGATTTTAGTTCATGGAGTTTCAATGGGGGCTGCTACAGTTATGATAGCGAGTTCTCAGGAGGAGCTTCCCAAAAATGTAAAGGTCATAATAGAAGATTGCGGATATTCATCAGCATTAGAGCAATTTAAATATCAGCTTAAGAAATTATTTAATGTGCCTTCATTTCCGATATTGAATATAGCTAATTTGATAGTTAAAGTAAAGGCTGGATATTATTTAAATGAGGCTTGTCCTATAGAATGTGTTAAAAACTCAAAGGTTCCTATGATGTTTGTGCACGGGGATGATGATACATTCGTTCCATTTTACATGTTAGACGAGCTTTACGAAGCCTGCGCAAGCGAGAAGAAAAAATTAATTATAGAAGGAGCTTCACATGCACATGCTGAAAGCGAAAATCCAGATAAATACTGGGGTGAAATAGATAGCTTTGTAAATAAATATATTTAATTTTGTAAAGAAAGGGGTTTTAATTATGAAGATTTATACTAGACAAGGTGACAAAGGATCTACATCTCTAATTGGTGGTACAAAGATAGAAAAAGACAGCATTAGAGTAGAAGCCTATGGAACAATCGACGAATTAAATTCGTATATTGGACTTTGTGTCAATTATCTAAAGGAAAATCAAGATAAACAAGTATTGAGAGAAATCCAAAAGAAATTATTTGATGTCGGAGCAGAATTATCGACTATAAATTACGAGAGATATAAAAATATTACTAAAGAAGAGGATATAGAAAAATTAGAAGAATTAATAGATCATTATACAGAAAAAATAGAAAAGATAAATGAATTTATAGTTCCAGGCACATCAGTGTGTGCGGCAAATTTACATATTGCTAGAACTGTGTGCAGAAGGGCCGAAAGAAGAATTTTAACTTTATCTAGAGAAGATAAAATAAACCCTATACTCCTTAAATATGTAAATAGATTATCAGACTTTTTATATATTTTAGCTCGCTACAGTGAAGAGGAAATAATTCCTGTAAAATTTTAGTAAGTAATTTCTACTTGCAAATGATTTATGTTAAAAAGCTCCAAAGTAATTTTTACTTTGGAGTTTTTGTATTTAATAACCTCATATTGTTTAATATGCTCGATAAAACACTGCTATTTAGTATGTCCTCTCTAGTCATCGTAAAATCATCTAATTGGCAACTTTTCATAAATAGCTTTGTAGATAGCATATTTTGCATAAACAGCTTTAAAGAAGGCTGTTCTTTAAGTAGCATAAAATTCACAGCTATCATAACTATGTAGACTTTAAGTGATAGATAGAAGTACTGTCTTTTGAATCTTTGATATTCTTTATTTTCTTCTAAGAACAGACGAATAAGGGCATATGCCTTTAGATAGTCGTTTTGAGTTTGTAGAGAAATACTTCTAACTATACTAGTTTTTCTTATTCTGTAGTAGTAAAGAGCATCTGGTATAACTGTTATTTTGTTTGCTTTGTATATTAATTCCGACATAATCGCCAAATCTTCAAATTTCATATTTGGAAATATATTGTGATTTTCAAATATTTCCCTCTTCCATAATTTATTCCATAGATATGAATGAATTAGGTTGTCTGGAATTAGCCCCTTTAATATTTCGTATTTATTAAATTGGCCTCTTCTAAATCTATAAAATACAGGCTTTGCAAAATTAGTTTGCTCGTAGTATCTGTAGAAATTGCATATAACTATATCGCTTTTAGTCTTTAAAGCAGCGTTGTATAATTTGCTCAAGTAATTTTCTCTTATAAAATCGTCACTATCCAAAAATGCAAGGAAATCTCCTGAAGCATTTTTAAGCCCTGTATTACGTGTAGTCGCAACACCGCTGTTTGTTTGGTCTATGACTTTTATTTTAGATGATTTTTTTTCGTATTCTCTTAAAATTTCAAGAGAGTCATCTGTAGATCCATCATTTACGCATATTACCTCGTAATCGTCAAAATCTTGCTCTAAAACAGAGTCTAGACATTGGCGTAAGTAAATAGACGTATTGTAAACTGGAATAATAACACTAATTTTTGGATTTTTAGTATTCATAATTCACCACCTTAATATTAATTGTTTCAATTCAAACGAAAAATCTATTGACAATTAGAGTATATCATATTATTCACTTGGCTTATCTTACAGTTTTATTACAAAATAGTTATATTTTTGTTACTTTAAATAAAAATATTTAAATTTATAGCATTTAAAATGGATATAAGTTAATATTAATTATATAGTCTATTTTTACTCGATTTTTCGATTTTCATTCATAATAAATGGGTATAATTTTTTTAAAGGGGTGTTTAATTTGTTAATAAAAGGAAATTTTAACGAGGCAGAAGTGTTTACAGCTAATATAGATGATGAGACTATAGCTCAAGTTAAACAGCTTCTAGATCAAGAATTTGTAGAGGATTTAAATATAAGAATAATGCCAGATTGCCATAAGGGCTCTGGTTGTGTAATAGGGACTACTATGACTATAAAGGATAAGATAGTTCCAAATTTAGTAGGTGTAGATATAGGGTGTGGTGTTTTATGTGTGGAACTTGGAAATTTAGACTTGGATTTGAAGAAAATCGATGATTTTATAAAAAACAACATACCACATGGATTTAAGATAAATAATAAACCTGTGATAGACTATTTAGATGAAATACTTAAAATCAAATGCTTAGACGATATTCCTAAAAATCCAACTGAATTTAACAGAGCGTTAGGTTCACTTGGCGGAGGAAATCACTTTATCGAAATCGACAAGGACGATTCTGATAATAAATATTTAGTTATTCACTCAGGCAGCAGAAACCTAGGGCTTCAAGTTGCAAACCACTATCAATCTGTCGGGTATAATACTTTAAACTATATAAGCGATGAATACGAAAAAAAATCAAAGGAATTAATAGACGAATATAAAAAAGCAGGTAAGAGTAAAAAAATAGAAAAGGCTCTTAAAAATTTAAAGAAATCTCTTCGTGTAGAAAGTAAGATTCCAAAGGACTTATGCTACATAGAGGGAGATAACTTAAAGGACTACCTTCACGATATGGATATTGTACAAAAGTACGCCACTAAAAATAGAGAACTTATGGCGAGACGAATAGTCGAATTTATTGGACTAGATTACGATAAATTGAATAAATTTGAAAGCATCCATAACTATATAGAAATAGACAAGTCTATTTTGAGAAAGGGAGCTATATCTGCATATGAGGGAGAGGATTTACTAATCCCTATAAATATGAGAGATGGAGTTATCTTGGGAAAAGGTAAGGGAAATCCTAACTGGAACTACTCAGCTCCACACGGTGCAGGCAGAATTTTATCTAGAGCAGGAGCCAAGGATAAAATCCATATGAATGATTACAAGGCTTCCATGAAGGGAATTTTTACAACCTGCGTAAACGTATCTACTTTAGATGAAGCTCCTCAGGCATACAAGCCTATTGAAGATATTTTAAACAATATAACAGATACAGTAGATATAGTGAAAATAATAAAACCGATTTACAATTTCAAAAGCAATTAGACTTATAAAGTCTTTTTAAATTTATAATTATAGGGGGAGAACATAAATGGAACCATTAGTTGTAGTAATACAAGGACAACAATTTAAACTAAATAATATAAACGATTTAATAGCTTCTATATTTGGTAAAGGCTACTTCGACTTATCACAAGAGGAGAGACTTAAAGTTCGCTATGAAAAATCTTATGCAATAAGTCAATTTCACAAGTATTTACCTATAATTAACACAGATAAAGGAACTTACGGTGAAAACTTCGAAATAGTAAGCGAGGACTACGATTTTGAAAATGGATTTATAATAGACGATGATTACTCTTATATATTGTCACTTTGCAAGATAAACAGCTTCATGCTACTTGAAATCAGAAATTCTAACATATTTACAGGATTAATCGACAAAAAGGATATAGAAGGAGATTATGTAGTTATAAATCACTTTGCTAAAGATCTTTTAGAAGAATTATATAACTAAAAAAGTTTTAAGTAGAATAAGTTTACTGGTATAATATTATGTAAACTTATTCTTTTTTATTTACAAATGACAAAAATGTAATTTAATATTTTGTAAAAATATTTTATAATTATGTAAGGATATATTATATATATATTAATTATTTCTCCTTAAGATATACTTAATATTTTTTTAGGAGGAATAATTATGAAAAAGGTCCAAGTTCTATTGTTATTATTAGCAGTATTTATAGGATTTAATTTTACGAAAAATATAGTATCAAATAAATATGTTTATGGTGACAATACAAGTAGTGGCATAGCTTTGATTGTAAATGAAGAAAATCAGCTTAGCAGTAGATTTATTCCAGAAAATTTACGAGAAATTAATATTTCTTTTGCAAATGATACGGAAGACTCAAAGAAGAAAATGACTAAAGAGGCGAAAGAAGCTTTAGAAAAATTAGTAGATGATGCAGCTCAAGATAATATAGATTTAATAGGAAAATCAGCGTATATATCTTATGCAGATCAGTACAAAGATTACTATATGAAGGTCTTAGAGGTAGGAAGTGACGAGGCAGATAGTTTAGTGGAAAAACCAGGTACTAGCGAGCATCAAACTGGTCTTTGTATAGATTTAACTAATAAAGAGTATAATCTTCAAAAAGATAGTGAAGAGTACGAATGGATTGAAAAAAATTCATATAAATACGGCTTTGTAATTAGAGATTGCAAAGAGAAAAACATTGTACATATTAGATATGTAGGAGAGGACGTAGCTAAATACATCTACGAAAATAATTTAACACTTGAAGCGTATGTCGATGATTTGTCACTTAGGAAGGATGGTTCGACTTGAATAATAAAATATTAGTTGCAGATGATGAAAAAGAAATAAGAGATTTACTTGAAATATATCTTTTAAATGAAGGCTATAAGGTTGTAAAGGCAAAGGATGGTCAAGAAGCCTTAGATATAATGGAAAACGAAGAAATTGATTTATTAGTTTTAGACATAATGATGCCTAAGCTAAACGGTATTGAAGTGTGCAAGAAAATAAGACAAACTAAGAATACGCCTATTTTAATGTTAAGCGCTAAATCTGAGGATATGGATAAAATACAAGGATTGATGACAGGTGCAGACGATTATATGACTAAACCATTTAATCCACTAGAATTTACAGTAAGAGTAAAGGCTCTACTTAGAAGAAGCTATTATTTAAATAATACTACTCAGGAGGAATCTGATTTAATAAATGTAGGTTCCCTTACTATCGATAAAACTAGACACAAGGTAGTGGCAGCTGGAGAGGAAATATCTTTGACAGCTAGAGAGTTCGATATTTTATATTTGATGGCTAGCAATAAAGGTAGAGTATTTTCTTCTGAGGAAATATTTGAAAAGGTATGGAAAGAAAAATACTTCCAATCAAATAACACTGTAATGGTACATATCAGTAGACTTAGAGATAAGCTTGATAAATGTTTAAACGGCGAAAAAATAATTCATACAGTGTGGGGAGTTGGTTATAAAATTGAAAAATAATAAAGCGCTAAATTATGCTATAATGCCTATAGTTTATTTGTTTTTAAGTTTTATCAGTGTATCTACTAGTTTTGTGATACTTAAAGTTATTTTAGATAGATATTATAGATACAATAGCCAGTATGGCGGTGCAATAGTAAATGCAATAAACTTTTTTAAGTTTTTTAAGGATCAAACTATAGGTAATTATTTATATTATATAATAATTGCTGTGTTTACATTTTTTGTATATTATTTGTTCATGAGAAAATCTTTAACTGCATTTTTAAAGATTGTAGAGGTTACAAATAAAATGGCCGGTGGAGACCTAGATAAAACTATAAGCATCGACTGCAAAGGCGATATAAAAACTCTAGCTGACAATATAAATATTATTTCTCTATTACTTAAAAACGTAACTATAGAAGAAAGAAAGGCCCAACAGACAAAGGCGGACCTAATCACAAATGTATCACACGATTTAAGAACACCTCTTACATCGATAAAGGGATACCTAGGACTTATAAACGACGATAAATACAGAGATGAAGTGCAGCTTAGATATTATGTAGATATTGCCTACGAAAAATCAAAGGAATTAGAAATTCTTATAAACGATTTATTTGAGCTTACAAAGGTTCAAAATCGTTCTATAACTTTAAATAAAATCGAGATAAATTTAGTTGAATTACTAAATCAAATTATATTCCAATTTGGGTATCAATTCCAAAGTGAAAAAATCGAAGGTAGAAGCTTCTTTTCTGAAGACAAGATGATAATTTATGCTGATCCAAATAAATTAGTTAGAGCATTCCAAAATTTAATAAACAACGGCATTAAATACGGTACAGGCGATTACCTAGATATATATGCATATAAAGAAGGCAGTTTCGCTATAGTAGATGTAATAAGCTACGGAAATCCTATACCAGCTGTAGAGCTTCCGTATATATTCGATAGATTTTACAGAGTTGAAAAATCTAGAAACAAAAACGACGGTGGTTCAGGCTTAGGCCTAGCTATAACAAAAAGTATCGTCACACTACACGATGGACAAATCAGCGCTCATAGCGATGGAGAAAAAACAGTGTTTAAAGTTCAATTACCTCTTTTAGATAAAGAAAATGATATGCGTTGAGAAAATAGTTAAAAATATAACTTTATAAAAGCTGAATTTTAGAAATTTTAATACGGAAAAATCACTTTTTAAATGATTTTCCATTTTTTTCTGACTTTTTTTAAAGTATAACTTTTTTTTTGGGTCAAAGTAGATTATACTTTAAGTAAGAAGTGTTCTAAAGAGGGGGGAATGGATTATGACAATGGACAACATATTAAAGGTTTTAGCAAGTATTGCAATAATAGGGATTATTATATATTATGCACTTGAAAGTAAAAACCAAAGGGAGCAAAAATCAAAAAACAAAGCTAAAAAAATTCTTTCTGAAAATGTTAAATTTATGATTTTTGGAAATGAAGGAAGTCCAAACATAGCTCTAGGAAAAGATAATTGTATTTATCTACTTGATTCTAATAATGTTACTTTACACAAATTCACTTTAGACGAAGTTGATGATATCAACATACATTATCATATAAGAGCAGATAAGAATAGTGGTGTTATTTCTCCGTCATTGACACTAAATAATCAAACTTTTATAGATAAAATTGATTTAAATTTACGTGCAAATGGTAGTGATTACGCTGTAAGTTATGTTCCTTATATGAAACATGCAGAGTCTAATGAAGTTAGAAGTAAAATAATTCAAATGAAGAGATTTATACTAATGATAGAAAGAGAAAAAGAGGGGAACAACGTAGTAAATAATTAATTTATTAAAATCAAAATTAATTAAAAAATTAAATATCAATAAAAGTTTCAAAATAGATGTTATTTATAAAATAGCATCTATTTTTTCGCTTATTTGGAAATAGTTAAAAATTAACAGCTTATATTTATATTTTATATTTGTATGTAATTAGGTATATAATATATAATATAGATATTTGAAATAATTATAGACTTTAAATATCTATAATTAATGAAAATATATTTAGATTCATATAAATTATAGAAGCTAGGAGGAATTTAAAATGAGTAAATCACCAGTACCAACTCCACATCTAGAAGCTAAGGTGGGAGATATAGCTGAAACAGTATTATTACCAGGAGATCCACTAAGAGCTCAATTTATAGCTGAGACTTTCTTAGAAAATCCAGTGAGATACAATACTGTAAGAGGAATGTATGGATATACAGGATATTATAAAGGCAAAAGGGTATCTGTTCAAGGTTCAGGTATGGGTATGCCATCTATGGGAATATACTCTTATGAATTAATTAATTTCTATGGAGTTAAAAACCTTATAAGAATAGGTTCTGCAGGAGCTATAAGCGACAAATTAAACCTACACGATGTTGTAATAGGTATGGGAGCTTGTACAGACTCAAATTACGCATCTCAATACAAATTACCAGGTACATATGCACCTATTGCGAGCTTTGAGTTACTTCAAAAGGCTGTAAATAATGCTAAAGAGCTTGGTATAGATGTAACAGTAGGAAATATAGTATCAAGTGACGTATTCTACGGTGATGATGGATTAGAAGGATTAAAGTCATGGCAAAAAATGGGTGCTCTTTGCGTTGAAATGGAAGCAGCAGCACTTTACATGAATGCAGCTAGAGCAGGAGTAAATGCTTTAGCAATAGTTACTATATCTGACTGTCCTTTAAGAGGAGAAGAAACTACTTCAAAGGAAAGACAAACAGCATTTACTAAGATGATGGAAATAGCTTTAAGCTTAGCATAATATAAAATTTAAAATAAAAAGCTTGCTAGAAAATTATACCTTCTCAGCAAGCTTTTTACGTGTACTATAATACTCTAAATACACCTGTAACAATTCCAACAATCTCAACATCTCTTTCATCTAAAATGATAGGATCCATAAATTCATTTTCTGGTTGAAGTCTGACTTTATTACCTTCTTTGAAAAATCTCTTTACAGTAGCTGCTTCCCCGTTTACTAGTGCCACGACTATTTGTGAATTAGAAGCTGTAGAGCTTTTGTCTACTACAACGTAATCTCTATCTAAAATACCAGCATTTATCATACTTTCTCCCTTTACTTTTAGAAGAAAATTATCTGTACCCTTTATGAGTTGGGCAGGTAGAGGTAAGTATTCTTGGATATTTTGCTCAGCAAGAATAGGTTCACCAGCAGTTACTTGGCCAACTAGAGGAAGGTTAATTATTTCTTTTTCAGTTATATTATTTCCGAAGATATTGCTGTCTAGTATTTCAATAGCTCTAGGTTTAGTAGGATCGCGTCTTATGTATCCTAATTTTTCAAGTTTGTTTAAATGAGCATGTACAGTAGATGTAGACTTAAGGCCTACTGCCTGACATATCTCTCTAACTGAAGGCGGATATCCCTTAGTTAAAAGTTGATCTTTTATAAACTCTAGAATGATGAGTTGTTTATTTGTTAATTGATTTGAACTCATAAAAATCACTCATTTCATTGTTTATTTATAAAATTTAAAGTTATTCTGATTTTAACTTTACTATTTATATTATATATTGTACCATATCGAGTTTTTTTATACAAACATTTGTTCTTATTTTTGAAAAATTCTTTTTAATGCGATTTAATCAGTTGAGTTTTCCTTTTGAATATCATCAAGGCTTACTTCCTCGTTTTCATCTAGCCATTCGAAGTTGTTTACAATATCTCTTTTGACGTTTTTCTTGTGAGCTGCGTATAGCTGTGTAGTCGTCACGTTGTCGTGGTCTAGTAGAGTCTTTACATCGTATATGGAAAAGCCTGACTGGATTAGAGATGTAGCTGCTGTAGCTCTAAGTTTATGAGGAGAATATCCCTTGTCTCTAGTTGTGTGCATGCATATAGATGTATATTTTTTTACTAGCTGTCTTATAGCCTTTGCTGTCAGACGTTTTTTTTGTAGAGATAAAAATAGCGCGTCTTTTACATCCTCTTCTAGATCATCGCTATTTGCTCTTTCGTAGTTTATGTAATCTAATACGACGCTTTCACAGGTTTTATTTATAGGCATTAGGACCTCCTTGCCTCTTTTTCTGTATATTTTAAATTCACCTCTTGAAAAATTAAATGAGGAAATATTCAGCTCACGAAGCTCGTTTAATCTAAGACCGTATGTTACAAACAAAGCTAAGATTGCCTTGTCACGAAGCTTAGTTTTATTCCAGTAGACCTTTTCCTTTTCTGTTAGACCTTCACCTGATTCTACAGCTTCTAGCATTACCATTACCTCGTCGATATCTAGTCTTTTTATTGCGTCTGGTTGAGGTTTTGGAAGCTTTATTGGGTTAAATCCATCTGTTATGTTAGTAGGAAGCTGTTCATTTCTGTATAGAAATTTAAATAAGGTCGAGATAGATGACTTTTTTCTCGCCAATGCTCTGTTGTTGTTTTCGTATACAATTGTCGCATTTTCCTTTTCTTTGTAGTATCTAGGGCAGTAGTCGCCTAAAAATAAATTTACATCTCTTGATTTTATATTTTTAAAATCTTCTATAGTCAGGTCTTTTATAGTTTTGGCATCTGTAAGCCCGCTTTCATTTACTAAATAATCGCAAAAAAAGGTGATATCCTCTAAATAAGCTGCTCTAGTCGATGAAGCTACAGAGCCTTTTAAATATATGAAATAATCCTTCATAAAATCTGGCAGTCCTTTTTCAAATTCGATGCTTTTTTCTATTAGTATGTGATCCCTAAGCACTATGTTGTCTGGCTTGTCGGATTTATTGTTTATTTTTAATTCCTTCAATTTATTACCTCCAATATTTATCAGTATAAGCTAAAATTTAATGTTTCCTTAAATATATATCAAAATTTAGTTTTTTTCTACTATTTATTTAATCATTAAATAAATATGATAAAATTATAATAAAAATAAGTAAATTGGAGGTTTTTTTATGAACGTAAAGATAACAGCTTCTGGAGGTATATCTTGTAAACCAGATCAGGCAACTTTTTTACTTACATTTAATCAAGAATCAAAGGATAGTGAAGAAATTATAAAAAAGGGTTCAGAACAAATTGTAGAATTTCAAAATTTATTGAAGCAACTTGAAATTGATAAACAAGATTTAAAAACAACTAGATATGAAATAATACCTGTCAAAAAAACTATAGAAGATAAAAATGATATTATCGAGGTTTCATATGTATTTTCTCATTACGAGCTGATTCAAACGAATGAATTGACAATAAATTATAGCTCTATCGAAAATATATTTAATATTATCGATGCAATTTCTAAAATGAAAAATCCTCCAACGTATACAATCAAATTTGGAGTAAATATGGAAACTAGAAATAAATTAGAAGAGGAAGCTTTAGCTAATGCCATTAAATTAGCCGAAGAAAAAGCTGAGTTTATAAAAAATACTATGTCAAAATCAAATAAAACATGTTTATTTATAGAAGTTCATAATAATTTCCAAGATTTTGATTCAGATGCAAATTTAGGAATGTCTACTTATTTAAGAGCAGGAAATTCATTAGATACTATAAATCCTGAAGATATAAATATTGAAGCTAGTATAACCTCAGAATGGGAATTTGAATAATAGTAAAATTTAGAGGAGTTGGAAAAATTGAAAACTATAGGGCTATTAGGTGGTATGAACTGGGAAAGCACAGTTACTTATTATCAGATTATAAACGAAGTAGTAAAGAAAGAGTTAGGTGGGTTACATTCAGCAAAGATACTTTTGTACAGCGTTGATTTTTATCCAATTGAAAAATATCAAGCAAATGGTGAGTGGGACAAAATTGCAGATATTTTATCTATTGAAGCTAAAAACCTTCAAAAGGCTGGAGCTGACTTTATCGTAATTTGTGCAAACACTACACATAAAATCGCTCCTGAAATTCAAAAACGTATTGATATACCTATTATACATATTGCAGAGGCGACTGCTGAGGTGCTAAAACAGAGCAATATCGAAAAGGTTATTTTGCTCGGAACAAAATACACTATGACAGAAGATTTTTATAAAAATAAATTGATAGATAATGGGATATCCGTTGTAGTTCCAGATAATTCTTCTATTGAGGCTTTAAATAATATTATTTATCAGGAATTGTGTTTAGGGGTTATATCACAAGAGTCAAAGCAAAAATGTGTTTCTATAATTGAAGAGCTTTCTAGAAAAGGAGCTCAAGGTGTGATACTTGGGTGTACGGAGATAGGATTATTGGTGAAGCAAGAAGACGTATCTATTCCTGTTTTTGATACGACAGAAATTCACGCTACAAAGGCTGCGTTATTGGCGATTGATAAATAAATATAAAAAATAGCGAGATGGAATAAACTATCTCGCTAAAAAGGTTTCTGACAAAGTTATCATAATTAGCTAATTGATTTTTTGTGGAAGTGTAAATCCTCTACCACTAACCTCACTTACACTGATTACACTCATAAAAGCAGTTGGATCAATATCTAAAATACATTCTCTCACGCGATTCATATATTTATTAGAGAAAATACAAACAACTACATCTCGCTCCTCTGCAAAATATCCTGTCTTACCATGAAGTAGTGTGGTACCTAGATTTAGTGTTAGCAATGCTTGATTAATTTCTTCAACCTTCTTACTAAATACCATAATCTGTACTTTACTTTGACCCATGATAATAACCTTATTCATCACAATTGTATAAACTAGGACTTGTAAAATTGCCATAATAACTTCATTTGTATCTGCAAAAGGCATTTGCATTAATAAAATTACTCCATCTACTGCATATAGCATTGGAGAAAGTGGCCATCCAAATTTACGATTTAATATAATTACTGGTACATCTGATCCACCAGAAGCTCCTCCTCCACGGATAATAAGACCTAGCCCTGCTCCAATTAAACATCCACCACAAATAGCAGCAAGTAGCGGATCCTCTACTAAATGCTGCAAAGCGTCCCATTTAATAAATACATCTAAGAATACAGGATATAAAAATGATCCTAAAAGAATTGTGGCTGCAAACTTTTTACCTAATGTGAAAAGAGCTAATAGAAATAACACCACATTGATAACACCAACAACATGTGAAACTTGCATTCCCATAAAATGTTCTACTACTCTACCTAGCCCTGTTACACCACCACATAAAATGTCATACGGTAATGTAAATGCCGCAACACCTAAAGCATCGAAAATAATACCTACAATAATCATCACTAGATTCTCTGTTTTTTTTAACATAGAATATTTCCTCCCTTTTACCAATTTATATTCCGTTAATTTTACACAAAGACGATTATATTAATTTAACCATTATTTGTCAATTAATTATTGATTTTTGTAAATTGAGTAATTATAATTTAATTAAATACATAGGAATCCGAGGTGTTAGTTTTGAATAAAGAACTTATAAAAGGCAGTACGATTACACTGATATTAAACGAATTAAAAAAAGAGCCGATGTACGGATATAAAATGATCAAGCAAATTGAAAATAAGTCAAATGGAGTTTTTATTTTTAAAGAAGGAACTTTATATCCTATTTTGCATGACTTGGAGAAAAAGAAGTTTATAGAGTCGTTTTGGGAAGTTGAAAATGGAAGACGAAGAAAATATTATAAGATAACTAAAAAAGGGCTTAGAGAATTAGAATCAAGAGAAAGTGAATGGCAAGTATTTAGCAAGACAATGAATTTAGTGCTTGGGGGTAGATAGTTATGAATTCTATAGAATTATTTTTACAGTCTGTATGTAGGTTTGTATCTACAGAGGAGAGAGCTAAGGATATTAGAGATGAGCTTCAAGATCATATTTTTAATTATATAGAAGAATACACAGAAGAAGGTATGAGCTTAGATGAAGCTACAAATGAAGCACTAAAGCAAATGGGTGATCCGAATATGCTAAGTGAGCTTTACAAAGAAAAACCATATAAATATAAAGGAGGCTTGAATGTATTTTTAGTTACTGTATTTACTTTTATTTCGATATTTTCAAAGGCTATATATGATAGATTAAACAACTTTAATATAATGGATAAATCAATTGTATATAAAGAAGGTATTTTTGCATTAAATGAATTTATTCCTTGGGGTAATATTCAAGCATATAGAGGGGATAAATTAAACAAAAAACGTAAAGATTATTATTTATTAGATATTAAAGTCAAAGGTAAAATATTATCTAGGAGAGCTATTAAAGTTTCATCTTTTCAGGTTAATTTAATTGAGGAATTATTTATATCTAAAAATATAGAAAAGAAAAGACATTTTTAATATTATGGATTTTGATGCTGTTTAGGAGAAAATATTATGAAAAACACATTTTATAAAAATATAGAGTTTGATTTAGAGTACATATTTAAAATTTTAAAAGAAATAGAGTTTTCGCTTTGTTCCTTGCATGAAATAGGCTCTTATTTTGCATGTAGAGAAGATCTAAGTGAAGAACAGAAGATATCAGAATACGACAAAATATTTTAGTAATAAAAAAAGCTAATATAATCTTTATTAGCTTAAAAACTTATCAAGGAAAAGTATTAATATAATGTTTTCAATGATTAAAATAAGTATCATATCTTTGAATTTTCTATTTTTATGATGCACTATTTTCATAGCAGCTAACATTCCAAAAGTGCCACCTAGACAAGCTAATGTTAGCAGTGTTTGTTCTGAAATTCTAAATTGTTTTCGGATAGCTCTTTTTTTATCTACATACATTAGTGAGAAGAGAGCTACGTTTATAAAGATTAAATATAATACAATTAACATAAATAAATACTCCTAATTTTTAAAATTATATAAGATATTATATGGTATTTTTATTTAAAAA
>NZ_JAXEWM010000233.1:0-11706 GCF_034113885.1 Intestinibacter sp. | reverse complement strand
AAAGATTATACATTATGCGTAGGTGTTAGCAAGCTATTTAAAGGTATTTCAAATATAAGAAATGCTTACTTTGAGTCATTATCAGCTATAAACTTTGGAAACCATATAAATCCTTATGAACAAAATCGTCCTATTATATATCATTATGACGATTATATTTTACACGACCTAATATACGATTTTGTTGCAAAGCAAAAGCTTCATTATATATTTGATTCAACAATTATGAATCTTTTAAAAGAAAATAACCAGGATTTAATAACTACAATAAGATATTACCTTGATTTAAATGGAAATTTAAATTTGATATCTGAAAAATTAAAAATTCACTACAACACATTAAAATATAGAATAGAAAAATTAAAAAATAAATACTCTATCGACTTAAAAAATTCTGATACTCTTATAAAACTAAGGCTTTCATTAGTCGCTTTAGAAATATCAGAAAAATACAATCTCGATTTTGAAAATAAATAGAAAGGAGGACTTATTTTGTCTGCAACTTTTAATGAAATATCAGCAAAATTATCTTCAAAAAATCCTTTGGTAATAATGGCAAAAAATATAAATATCTCCAACTATTATTATATAGAAAATGACTTCGATAATCTTAATTCATATAGCCTTTATATATGTAAATTGTCTAATTTTCCGAAAGATTTTTCTCCAGATAAAATTATAAATTTGTTAATTATTGTCGATGTGGATAATGAATGCGATTTATTCAAATTAAAAAACTGTAATATTTTAATGTTAGAACAGAATAAAATAAGCCTATACAGATTATTAGAAGACTTACAGGCTGTAATAAATGTAAAAGCTAATATTATAGCTTCTTCTAATAATATTATCTCTGCGATTTCAAAAAATGGAAGTATTGATACTTTAATAGATATAATATATGAATACTTAAAAAACCCAATAATAATGACAAATGCTGCTAATTATCTATGTGCTTGTAATACTGGAGACAGTAAAATAAATGATAGTATTTGGGAAAATTATATAATAAATAATTATCCCGATCCCAATTATTTAGATAAAATTTATTACGACATTAAATTTTTACAATCTATATCTAAAGAAAACAATCCCCATATTATAGATTATTTAGATATAATGGACCATAGGATTCTTTTATGCCCTATAAAAATCAATAATTTAGATATGGCTTATTTATATATACTAGAATCAAATAAACCTTTTAATAGAGATGATATAAAGCTTGTTAATACTCTAAAAAAATTATTAGCACCAGCAATAATAAATGATCCTCGTTTTAGCTATTGTAATAATTGTCAGCTTGATTCTATATTTTATTATTTATTATCATCATATAATGTTAAACCTTATTTTTTAGAAAAAACATGTGAGATTTTAAATTTAGATTTGCACTCTAATTTCTTTTTAATCAATATTAATTTTATTGATAAAGATACTACTTCTAGTGATTTAAAAAATTTATACGATTTAATAAAGTCATTATTTTATAATCAGCTTGTTTTTATATACGAAAAACAAATATGTGTATTATATATTACTCAGGATAAAAAATATCCAAATAACTCAAAAATAGAGTCTGAGCATTTTTTAGATTTATGTAAAAGATACAAATTAGTTGTAGGAATCAGCGATATTTTCTTTAATTTACATAATACAAAATTAGCATATGAACAGACATTAAAGGCTATAGATTTCTCTAATGATTCAGATTCTAAAAAGCCTATATTTTATTATTCTGATTTTATGCTGACTAATCTCGTTTATAGCTTTTTAACAAATAAAAATACTAACAATATAGTAGATTTAAATTTTATAGAGTTTTTAAATTCAGCTAGTGAAGAATATGTGCAAACACTTAAAGCTTTTATAAACAACAACGGAAATATAAAAAAAGCTGCAGATGAACTTCATATCCACTACAACACATTAAAATACCGCTTAAATAAAATAAATGCTCTTTATGGTATGGATTTGGATAATTTAAATTATATTATAAGACTTAAACTCTCTTATATTGCTTTGGATTTTATTTCAAATACATAATAAAATAAATTCAAAAATCAAAGGTTGCCGACAAATTTAATTTTTGCGACAACCTTTTTAAATTTCACACTTATTATTTACTATGCTTATTATCGACCTCTGCTATCATAACAGCGTTGGCAGTTTCCTCATCGATAACCAAAACATTTATATATCCGCCTCGAAGCGCACCGAGTACAGCCTGAGATTTTTCAACCCCAGATAAACAGCCGATGCGAACTGGTATAGTCTTCAAAATATCTAATTCAATCCCTATTATTCTTCCTGTAGTCACAGTTTCAACTGGATTTCCCTCGATATCTATGCCATACCCACAAATATCTGTAACTGCATCGTCGTTTTTTAGCATCTCCATTTCCTCATCAGTCAGATATCCAGAGTTATATATAGATGATTGAGGCGTGTGGTTTCCTATTCCTAGAATTGCGATATCAGTTTTTTTCATTTTTGAAAAATGCTCCTTTATAGGTGGCTCTTGCATCAACAATTGCTTTATTTCTTTATTTTGAACTATAAAAGGCGCATTTAAAATATATCCTGTTCCATTAAAATTTGACGAAAAGGCTTGAAGTATATGTTGACCGTCAGCATCACGTAGCTTAGAATTGACACCTCCTAATAACTGGATTACATCTATATCGTATTTACGATCCACAGTAAAATTTTTAACTATCTCGTATACTGTAGACCCCCAGTTTATCCCAATCAAAATATCGTCCTTTAAGATACTTCCCAAATACTCCCCAGCCTCTACTGCTACCCTTCTTCTTAGCTGTTCTGATGTTCCTCCATTTGGAACTACTATCGCTTTTTTTAGATTAAACATCTGTTCAAGCTGAGATGCTGTATAAACTCTCTTGCCAGTTGGTTTTTTTATCCTAAATTCCACGATTCCCTTTTCTACACATATTTTAAGAAGGCGCGAAATATTTGTTCTAGATTGATGAGTTATATCTGCTATTTGCTGTTGAGATAAACCCTTTAGATAGTATAACTCAGCTATATAAATCAGCATATCCTCATAATTTTCCGATTTATTAGATAAATTATTTTGTGCCATAAAAATTTACTCCTTACAATAATTAATAATCTGTTTAAAATTATAGCATAACTTTTCCCTAAAATAAAAATATACTAAACAAAATAGTTTTTTTAATCACATCTATCTCTAGCGAAGCTACTACTCTATCCTCTGCCATTGTAAATATGTTTAATAACTTTGTGAACAATTATAGTTCTAAATATGTATCTATGTAAAATAAATAATATAAAATTTATTCATTATAATAACTCTACAAATCTATTTTTTATCATATACTGGGTAATATAAAGATCTCTCGTCGCTAATTCCATAAATAATTCCTTTATTCGATTAAATTCTTTATATTTCCTACTTATAAATAAAAATTTAAACCATGTTAAATAATTATTTAAATATTTTGTCGCAACAAAATTTTTTTCATACATATGTCACAAAATCCTTAAACATATTTACAATGGTTCTAGATCGAGTATATATTGAATAAAACTTATAGTATTTCATCACTTCTTGTTTTTATCTATTACACACAGATTATCCATAATTTCAAATTAATATAAAGTTCCTATAAATAAAAAGTGAGCTCCGCTCCAGAACTCACTTTTTTCAAAATACAGGGTGTAGTATTATTCTTCTCCTATTATGATTATTTTACATTTTCTTTGTCTTGAACGAGTACGATCAAAGTCAACAAAGTAAATATATCCTGTTGTACCAACACCTAATTTTCCATCAGCTACTTCAAAAGTTTCACTAGAACCTAGTATAGTTGATTTTAAGTGAGCGTCACAGTTAAATAATTGAGTTCTATCTCCTCCTGGAAGATAAACTTCAGCATCTGGCCAAGATTCAACTGCTTCGTAGTGTTTTTCACCTGGGTAAGTGTATTGACCGTAATCAGTTTGATTTGGGATTATTTTTTCAAGAACGTTGTTTAAGTCAACTTGTAGGAATTCATCTCCACTTTCTGTATAGTCATGAACGAATTCTTCAAAGAATACTGAACAAGTTGTATGTGCAGTTAAAACTGTACATATACCTTCTTTTACGCCACTTTTAGCTATTGCTTCTTTAACTTGTGGTGTTATATCAAAATAACTTGGAGTTTTTCCATGTGAAGTAAGTACTATTTGTTCTTTATATAATTTCATATTATTTACCTGCCTTTTCGTTTTGTAATTTTATAACTGCATCTGCCCATTCTTGGATTCTACCTGCTGGACTTGGAGCTTTTAATATTCCGCTAGTTGCTCCTGTTCCGTCAGCACCTAATTTTAATATATGATAAACATCATCTGCTGTAGATACGCCTGAAGCTATCATAACTAATACATCTGGGTTTGCTTCGTGAAGTTTTTCTATTGTTTCTACCATGTAGCTGTCGTCTGCTACTGTACCTGTTCCGATTAATTCTGTTGGTTCAGCTAATAATATTTCTGGGTTTAATTTAGATATAGCAACTGCTTCTGCAACTGAGTCTGCACATGCTATTACTATTATTCCTAATTCTTTAGCTCTATTTATAGTTGCTGATAATTGGCTTATTGTCATAGCGTGTTCTGCATGATTTAGGAAAACTGCTTCTGCTCCAGCTTCTTTTAAAGATTCCCCTAAAACATGTCCCATTCCACGACCTGGAGTTAAAGGATCCATATGTTGAGCTGTAACTATTATGTTTTCTGTGTTTTCTTTTATGTAACGAATATCAGCAAATGGGCAAGTAAAGTATATTTGGATTCCTGTTTCTTTTGCTACTTTATCTGCTGCTTTAGCTAATTCTAAGCTTTTTTCTCCATATAAATATGATTTTGGATTTACTACTAAAAATGGTGTTTGAGCCTTTGCCATTTCTATACCCCCTTGATTTTTTTGTTAATTTCTATTTTTATTTATCGATATTTTAGTTTACTTACATTTATAATTCTTATTTATTGTTGAATTTTTTAGTTTCAAATACTTCATAGTAATGTTCTAAGCAGTCCATCATTCCTTGTTTCATAGCTGCTTTTATTTCATGGTAGTTTTTGCAGTCTGATTCTTGAACTTTTTTGTGAGCTGCAACACATAAGTCAGTGTAGATGTTTACCTTGCTTATTCCGTTTGTTGCACATTTATTTAAGTTTTCATCTCCTGAAGAAGAACCACCATGTAAAACTAATGGAGTATCTATTGTAGCTGCGATTTCTTTTAATCTATCGAAATCTATAACTGGTGTTGCTTGAGATTTGTATGAACCATGAGCAGTTCCTATAGATATTGCTAATGAGTCAACTCCTGTAGCTTCAACAAATGCTTTAGCTTCTGCTGCTGTTGTGTATATGTTATCGTTGCTGTCTTTGTCATCGTATTCTTCCCCTTGACCAACATGTCCTATTTCAGCTTCTACAACTACTCCTCTTAAATGAGCATAGTCAACGATTTCTTTTGTTCTTTTTACGTTTTCTTCAAAGCTGTATGAAGATGCATCTATCATAACTGATCTAAATCCGAAGTCTATAGCTTGGAATATTCTTTCTTTAGTTGTTCCATGGTCTAAATGTAGAACTACTGGGACTTTAGCTTTTTCAGCATAGTATTTTCCGATTTCTAGTCCATCTTCAAATGGAAGTAAAGTTTCATGTGCTTGAGCAAATTCCAATATTAGTGGAAGTCCTAATTTTTCTGCAACTTCTACGTGTGCTGCTGCTGAAAGAGCATCTATGTAGTTTGCTGCTGGTATTGCGAAATTATTTTTTTGTGCGATTTTGTAAAGTTCTTTTGAAGTAACGATCATTTTTTTAACCCCTTTCAAGTATATAAAATTTATATTATTGTCATTTGACAGTTTTTTTATTTTTATTGTCATTTGTTTATACTTATATAATAGCATATTTTGGATTTTTTGCAATAATATTTTTAAAGAACATTTGTAAAAGTGTTGAAAGTTGAGTTTTTGCAATAAAAAAAGCCCCTTACTTTTTTAGTAAAAGGCTATTTTTGTTATTCATTTAATAATTTATTGTTTTTGTTTTCAAGCTAAAACTATAGTCTTTTTGATGTTCTCTTATACTTCCCTTCACTGTTCTTTTCCAAGTACCCTCTTTTTTCAAGAACTTTAGCATATCCGTTTTTTTCAATTGATGTAAATGCATCTTCAAATTTATCTGCTACTTCTCTATCTGACATATATTTACTCTTTCTATCAATTTCATCTATAACTAATCTACCATAGCATTTTCTTTCAACAGGTACTGATGCAGACTCACAAGCATAAACTAATTCATCATATGACATATCCTTACTTAGTTCTTTAATCATTTCTTTAAGAGCTTTATTATATCCTGTTTTTTGACTAAGTGTTCCATTCTTACATGCTCTTACTAATTCTTTATAATTCATCCTTTTCCCTTTTTCATATGCTTGTCTTGATTCCTCTTGACTTTTTCTAGCTGCATCCATAGCACCCCTTGCAATTCCACCTAATGCATCAAAAATTCCCATATAAAATCCCTCCTTATTTTATATTTATTAAATATATTTTTAAATTTACTATTGCCCAAATATATCCTCAATCTTCAAGCCAAAATACCTAGAAATCCTAAGCGCCAATTCCAAGCTAGGCTCCCTCTTGCCCAGCTCGATCATCCCATAATAACTAGTTGTAATACCCACGGCCTCTGCAACTTCCCTCTGTTTCAAGTTCTTTTTAATCCTAAGTTCTTTCAAATTATTCATCTATTTCTCTCCCTCAATCAACAATTCGTTGTTATCTACAATTATAATTCAACTTTAAGTTGTTATCAATATTTTTTCATTTTAATTTACAACTATATGTTGTAATATTATAATAGATAGAAAGGAGTGATTTTTGTGAGTAATTTATCAGATAGACTTAAAACTTTAAGAACTGAAAAGGGCATTAAGCAAAAGGATGTTGCTAATATTTTAGGAATAACTACAAGTGCTTATGGATTTTATGAGCAGGGAAAGAGAACTCCAACTATTGAGGTTTTACTTTCTTTGTCCAAATATTACAAGGTTTCACTGGACTGGCTAATATCTGGCTCCGATAATTTTGGAGACAAGATCGTTATTAGCGACGACAGCGAAAAATTTTTTATTGAAAAATATAGAAAATTAAACAATCTAGATAAAATTAAAATCGAAGGTATGGTCGATTTAAAGCTTGTAGAAAGCTCAGAAAATCACTGTTAAATTAAACATTGTTTCTACAATAGCTCTAGATTAAAAATTTTTAATTTCTATAATAAATAGAAAAGACACAATGAGTATCTTTTCTATTTTATTTTTATTCTTATTTCCTACTGAGAAATATATTTTATTTTTTATAAATCCACAAAAATCTCCTCTACAGAAGTATCGAAAAATCTAGCTAAATCCATCGCCAACGAAAGACTTGGCTTTCTAACTCCCAACTCTATCATCCCATAATAACTAGTCGTAATCCCAACAGCCCTCGCCACAGCCTTTTGTGTTAAATTATTTTGTGCTCTCAATTCTTTCAATCTATTCATTTTGCTTCCTCCTTAAATTTTATTAATTTCATTTTATATGTCAAAAACTAGCAGTTGTAATTTGCGTTTTCATCTATACAAATTTTCAATAATTACCCACTTGGGTTATATCTATCTAAATCAGATATCAATATAATGAAATTAAAATACACTAGGAGGGGAAAGACTATGAAATTATTCAAAAATCTAACTTTATGTATATGTATAATCTTAAGCATCTCACTAATAGGATGTTCAAGCAAGACAACTGTTCAAAGTAGCAGTAGCACTAAAGTAACAGAAAACAAAAAAACAGATGAAAAATCTGAGGATCAAGAATCATTTACATGCACAATGTGCGAGCAAAAATACCCTATATCTGAAAAGAGAAGTATAAAAAATGTAGCAGGTGCAGTAGTTGCAGTTGGTTGTAAATCTTGTATTGCAAAGCTTCCACAAGATGCTGATGATTCAGGAGATACTCCAAGCAATTCTAATAGCTCTACAAAAAAATCATCTACGAAGCAAACTACAACAAAAAAATCATCTACATTTACATGCACAATGTGCAACAAAAAATACCCTATATCTGAAAAGAGAAGTATAAAAAATGTAGCAGGTGCAGTAGTTGCAGTTGGTTGTAAATCTTGTATTGCAAAACTTCCACAAGATGCTGACGATTCAGGAGATACTCCAAGCAAAAAATACGAATGCGGAATTTGTGGTGGAGATTCAAGATATTGCGACTGTTGTAGAGAATGTGGAAATACAGCAGAAGATTGCATATGCTATGACTCAGAAGTCCAAGGCGGAGAAGATTTCTAAGCTTATTACCTCCCTGTTATGATATAATAAATTCAAAAAGCAGGGAGGTTTTCAAATGCTATCATATAACGAACAACTACAATTTGCGCTAGAACTAGCTATAAAAAAGCACAAAAATCAAAAGGATAAATCAGGCAGACCATACATACTACATCCACTTCACGTCATGGAAACTGTAAAAACAGACGACGCCAAAATAGTGGCAATTTTACACGATATAATAGAAGATACAGATGTAACTAAAGAGGATCTACTAAATGCAGGACTTTCAAAGCACATAGTAGATGCAATAGTAATGCTTACAAGATCAGACGATATAGATTACATGGATTATGTCAAAAAAGTGAGCTCGAATCCTCTGGCAAAAGAAGTAAAATTAGCCGATTTACAAAACAACATGGATCTAAGAAGGCTTTCTACTTTAACAGAAAGGGATTTAGATAGAAATAGAAAATATCAAATAGCCTACCATTATTTAATAAATACCAAATAGCTACAAAATATTTACAAAACTGACAATAATTTGTCACAAAATCGAATTTAATGGTATAATTATCTGTAAATAAATTTTAAAATATTAATGGAGGATGAATCTTATGTCAAAATTCTTAAATGAATTTAAAGAATTTGCTCTTAGAGGAAATGTCCTAGACTTAGCTGTCGGTGTTATTATAGGGGGCGCATTCCAAGGTGTAGTTAATTCTTTAGTTCAAGATATAATATCTCCTATAATAGGGCTATTTGCTAATCAAGATTTCAGCAACTTAGTAATAAATATTGGAGATGTTCAAATTAAATACGGATCTTTTATTACAGCAATTATAAACTTTATAATTATGGCATTTGTTATATTCTTAATAGTTAAAAGTATGAATAAACTTGCCAGCCTTGGAAAACATGAAGAAGTTGCAACTGAAGCAGAACCTACTACAAAAGTATGTCCTTACTGCTGTAGCGAAATACCAATAAGCGCTACTCGTTGCCCAAATTGTACTTCTGAACTAAAATAATAAAATAATTAGTAAACTGCTAAAAAAAACAACTTTATTATTCAGCATTTTAGCAGTTTACATTTAATCAAAAGTAACCATATTCTAATTTCTTTTCTTACTTTTACATTTACCTCAATAATTCACAAAATCAAATGAGTTTAACTCTATAATAAAATCTTTATTTTTAAAAATAAATTAATATAGTACACATAAAGTATAAAGTGCGATACACTTTTCTATGTGTTATAATAAAATAAATAGGGATTTTTTTATATATTTTTAGTTTTATAAGGAAAAAGGGGGATTAAAAATGGATTATAATTATTCGAATAATCATGAAGATAATTTTCAAGATGAATCAGCTGAAATAATCGGCTATTGCGGAGTTTGTGATTGTGAAATAAAAACAAACGACCCATATTATCATTATTATGAATATGATATGATATGCCCTAAATGTGCACAAGATGATTCTATAGCACAATGTGAAAAATGCCATACATACTTTAGAATTGAAGATTTGATAAAATACGAATGTGATGGAAAAGTTCGTTACTTCTGCGAAGAACATGATCCAAAAGACGTGAATGCAATTGATTTTTCTGATGAAGCTTCTTCATCTGAACAAATCTAACAGGTAAATATTATTTGAGGAGGTATTTTCCACCAGTAACTTTATTTATTCCTTAAAACTCTACTGTTTTCAGTAAAAATTTAGTTAAAAAAATGACAATATAAAAGGAGCGATGAATAATGTTTACATTAAATGGAAAATACACAAATGCAGTTGTCTACACAGATATATGTGAGCAACAGGCTATATCTCAAGATATTTTAGACTTTTTAAAAATAGAAGTTGTAGAGCAATTCGACACTATTCATAATTATATAGAAAGCACAGATGATTGTATCATAATAAGAAAGGGCTCTATCTCTGCTAAAAAAGGTGAAAAATTAGCTATTCCACTTAATATGAAGGAAGGCGTTATAATCGCCCTTGGAAAAGGCAACGACAATTGGAATCAATCAGCGCCTCATGGAGCTGGGCGTCTACTATCTAGAAGTGAAGCAAAAGAACTTCTTTCAATGGACGACTTCAAAGATGATATGGACGGTATAAATACTTGGTCTGTATGCGAGGAAACATTAGACGAATCACCTCAAGCCTATAAACCTGCTGATTTGATTATTGAACAAGTTAAAGAAACTGTAGATATTTTATATATCGCAAAACCTGTTTATAACTTTAAATCTAAAATGATCAGAAAATAATATATTGTACAAATACAGTACTAAAAGGCGAATTTTTGTATTCGTCTTTTTTTATTAACTTTTCATATACATATTCCTTTCCTGTCCATTGTAAATATATTTAACAACTTTGTGATGTACTGTAAACCACTATCACAAAGTTGTTAAATATAAATTAATTGATTCATTTTATTTTCCAAATAGTTTAGCTGCTTCTTTCATTTTACCTATAATATCTACACCAAATGGGCAATTGTCCATACACAAACCACATTCTATACATTCAGATGCATGATGAGCCAGTAATTCATAATGATTTTTTACTGTTTCTGCTAATTCGTCTTGAATAGACGCTAAATCAAGATATTTATTTACATATGCTACATCTATTTTCACTGAACAAGGTGCACAGTGACCACAGTACATACATTGACCCGTAAATGCACTTTTCGGAGCATCGGCTAAAATTTTTGCGTAGTCTTTTTCTTCATCAGTTGCCTTTTCATAATAAACAGAAGATAAAATTTCGTCTACATTTGAAGCTCCTATTGCTACAGTTGCAACTGCTGGTCTTGTTAAGCAATAATGAAGACATTTGACAGGTGTAAGTGCTTTTTTAAATGGAGATTGCTTTTCATTTAATAGTACACCTGCTCCAAAAGCCTTCATTACAGTTAAGGCTACACCTTCGTTTTCACATATACGATATAATTTTTCTCTTTTTGGTTCAATTCCTTGGTAAATTCTATCCTTATATGTATCCTCTTCAAATAAAATATCTACATCCTCACTAGCTGGCAACATATCGTATGCTGCGTTTATGCTAAATAATATTACATCTATTATTCCTATTTTTACGGCTCTTAGCGCTATATCTGGATTATGAGTTGATATTCCTAGATGCTTTATTATTCCCTTTGATTGTAGTTCTTTTGCGTATTCTATAATTTCTCCGTAAAATACACTATCGAAATCTTTATCATCATCTATATAGTGAATCATTCCTACATCTACGTAATCTAATTGCATTCTATCTAAAAAATCTTTATAAGCTTCTTTT
>NZ_JAXEWM010000232.1:0-8962 GCF_034113885.1 Intestinibacter sp. | reverse complement strand
GTTTATTTTTATTTCGCCAAAGTGGAAAACTGAAGCTGCAAGTATTCCGTCTGCATTTGCTTCTTTAGCTGCTTGTACAAAGTGATCCATTTCTCCTGCACCACCTGATGCTATAACTGGCACATTTACAGCAGCTGTTATTTTAGATAATAATTCTATATCGTATCCGTTTTTCATACCGTCTTCATCTATACTGTTTACAACTATTTCTCCTGCGCCTAGCTCTACACCCTTTATAGCCCATTCTATTGCATCTAGGTCAGTTTTTTCTCTTCCACCTTTTACATATACACTCCAAGAACCTTCGTCGTTTTTCTTAGCATCCATTGATAATACTACACATTGTGCTCCGAATTTTTCTGAAGCTTCTCTTATAAGCTCTGGATTTCTAACTGCTGATGAGTTAACTGAAACCTTGTCAGCACCTTGGTTAAGTATATTTGTAAAGTCGTCTATGCTGCTTACTCCACCACCGACACTAAATGGTATGTTTATTTGTTCAGCAACCTTGCTTACGAATTCTAGTGAAGTTTTTCTCTCTTCATTAGATGCTGTTATATCGTAGAAAACTAATTCGTCAGCTCCACTTTCACTGTAGAATTTTCCTAAAGTAGCTGGATCATCTACATCTTGTATATCTTTAAATTTTTTACCTTTTACAACTCTTCCGTTTCTAACATCTAGGCATGGTATTATTCTCTTAGTTAACATAAATCTAGTACCTCCTTAAGATCTATTCTGTTATCATAAAGTGCCTTACCTATTATTGCACCGTACATGTTCATATCTAGTAATCTTTTTATATCGTCTATTGAAGTTACTCCACCTGATGCTATTATATCTAGTGAAGTCTTCTTAGATAATTCTTCGTATATATCGAAGTTTGGCCCTGAAAGCATACCGTCTTTTGATATATCTGTGTAGACTATAGTTTTAACTCCTATTTGTTCAAGCTCTTTACATAAATCCACTGAATCTATGTCGCTTACTTGTTCCCATCCATGAGTTGCTACTTTTCCATTTTTAGCATCGATTGAAACTACTATTTTACTAGCTCCGTATTTATCTATTAATTCTTTTAGTAATGCTTTATTTTCTATAGCCATAGTTCCAACTATAACTCTGTTTATTCCTAAATCTAAAAGCTCTTTAACTCTATTTTCGTCTCTTATTCCTCCACCTACTTGTATTGGAACATCGACTGCCTTTGCTACCTTTGCTAGAGTAGCATCATTTATTCCGACTTCATCTCTTGAGCCATTTAAATTTACTACATGTATAAATTCAGCTCCATATGAAGCCCATTTTTTAGCCATTAATGATGGATCTTCTCCATATACATTTACTTTATCGAAATCTCCTTGAGTAAGTCTAACACATTTATTGTCTTTTATATCTATTGCTGGAAAAATTATCATCTTAATAAATCAACTCCTTATATGCTTTTAATATATCTGCTCCGACTTGTCCACTTTTTTCTGGGTGGAATTGTAATCCATATACGTTTCCTTTTCTAACAAGTCCTGGTATTTTCTTGCCGTATTCTGAATAAGCTACTAGTTCTTCATTTGAAGAGTTTGCATAGTATGAGTGAACATAGTAAACGTAATCGTCTTCTTTTATGTATTTTAATATTGGATCGTCAGCTTTTTCAAATTTTAAGTTGTTCCATCCCATGTGAGGAACCTTTAAATCTATATCTAAAAAGTCTACAGAACCTTCTATTAGTCCAAGTCCTTCGTGAGTTCCGTATTCTGTACCTTGTTCATACATTATTTGCATTCCTAGGCATATACCTATCATGAATTTACCAGTTTTAGCATATTCTCTAATAGGTTCAACTAATTCTAATTCTCTTAATTTCTTCATAGCATCTCCAAAAGCTCCAACTCCTGGAAGTATTAGTGAATCTGCATTTTTTATTTCATTTAAATCTTTAGATAATTTTGTTTCTATACCTGCACGATTAAATCCTCTGATTACAGATCCTAAATTTCCTAAACCGTAATCTACTATAATATTATTCATTATAAAACCCCCTTTGATGAAGCAACTTCATCTGAAATTATTTCTATTCCTTCTTTTAATGCTCTCGCAAAAGATTTAAATATTGCTTCTATTTTGTGATGATCATTTTCACCATACAATAAATTGATATGTAGTGTAACTCTAGACTCGTTTACGAATGCTCTGAAAAATTCCTTTACCATTTGAGTAGTCATATTTCCGACTCTCTCATCTGTAAAATCAGCATTGAAAACTAAAAACGGTCTGTTGCTTACATCTATACTAGTTCTAGCTAAAGCTTCATCCATTGGAATAAATACTGTAGAGTATCTTCTTATTCCGCGTTTATCTCCTAAAGCTTGTTTTACACATTCCCCTAATGCTATTCCTATATCTTCAATCGTATGATGATCATCTACATAAGTATCTCCATTACACTTTACCTTCATGTCAAATTTCCCATGAAATGCCATAAGTGTAAGCATATGGTCGAAAAATCCAACTCCAGTATCTATATCGGCTTTTCCTGTTCCATCTAAATTTATCTCTACTAAAATTTGAGTTTCTAGTGTGTTTCTCTCTACTTTATAACTTCTCATATTTTTCTCCTAAATCTTTTATTACATAATGCTTTTAAATGCTTCTAAGAATTTTTGATTTTGTTCCTTTGTTCCAATTGATATTCTGTAATATCCGTCTAATTTTCCACTGAATTTTCTTATAAGAACGTCTTTTTCAACTAATTTCTTTTGTAAGTCTTCTATATCGCTTTTGAAGAAAACAAAGTTTGCACCTGATTTATATGTTTTTACATTTAAATCAACTAAAGCGTTGTAAATTACTTCTCTTTGTTCCTTTACGTCTTTTATATAGTCGTACATTCTTTCTTTTTGTTCTAAGGCCTTAGTAGCTATATATGCTGATAATGAGTTTAGATTGTATGGTGCTCTGACCTTTTCTATTGAAGTTATTAAGCCTTCATTTGCAACTATATATCCTGCTCTTATTCCTGCTAGTGAAAATGCCTTTGATAAAGTTTTTACTATTAATAAGTTGTCGTATTCCATAACTTCATCTATTAGAGATTCATCTGAAAATTCCATATAAGCTTCGTCTAAAGCTATAAGAGCATCTGTGCTTTTTACTATTTTTCTAACTTCATCTTTTGTAAGAAGTGTTCCTGTTGGGTTATTTGGATTGCATAGTATAACTAATTTTGGATCGCTTTCTTTGATTTCTTCTATTATGCTATCTACATTTAATACGAAATCATCTTCTGCCTTTGCCCCTATGTATTTTGCACTGAATACTTGAGCGTAAATTGAATACATACTAAATGTTGGGTCTAAGCTTAAAATTGTTTCATCTTTATCTACAAAAGTCTTTATACATAAATCTAGTAATTCACTTGATCCATTTCCTACTGTTATGTTTTTAGGCTCATATCCTACATAAGCATTTATTGCCTTTTTTAAATCTGTATATGAATCATCTGGATAGTAATTTAATGTTATATCACTATTTGCAAGATTTTTTAATAAATCTAGGTAAAGCTCGCTGTTTCCTTCATTTGCATCTAATTTAACTGAACATACTGTTGGGTTTGTAACATATGGTTCTAAACTTCTTATACTTTCTTTTTCTCTATTCATAATTATCGCTCCTCATCTTTTAATTTAAATCTTATTTATAATCTGTACTTTTAACTGTTGAATCGAATAAATCTATTATTTTTTGAATTTTGTCGTAATTGAATTTATAGCTAACTCTATTTGCAATTATTCTAGCGCTTATATCGAATAAGTCTTCATAGACTTCTAGTCCATTTGCCTTTATTGTGTTTCCTGTTTCTACTAAGTCGACTATTACATCTGATAAGCCTACTATTGGTCCTAATTCTACTGAACCATTTAATTTTATAATATCTATCTTTTGGCCTCTAGCTTTAAAAAATTGTTTTGCTATAACTGGGTATTTAGTAGCTACCTTTAGATTTTCAGATGTAAGATATTTTTCTTTTTTGCCCTTCATACCAGCTACAGAGAATTTACATTTTCCAAAGCCTAGATCGTATAATTCGTATACTTCACTTTCATTTTCATTTTCAAGTATTGTATCCTTTCCAACTATACCTAAATCTGCAACTCCCTTTTCAACGTATGTCACGACGTCACTAGGTTTAACGTGAATATATGTTATATGGTTTTCTTCATCTGTAAATATTAATTTTCTAGAATCCCTATCTATCCATTTCTCCATATTTAAGACCTGAAGTCTTCTATAGATGTCTTTTTCTATTCTTCCCTTTGCTATTGCTATTGTTAAATTGTCCATATTTCCCTCTCCTATCTGTTAATAGCTTCCATTAATGCATCAAAGTAAATTGTAAATCCTATTGCAGGAACTCTTCTTCCAAAAGATTCTGTCATCTGATCGTATCTACCACCGCTTAGTATTTCTTTATATAAATTTCCAAAATATCCCTTCATCATTATTCCATCGTAGTAATCTAATTTTGATACCATTGATAAATCAAATAATGTGTATTTATCTAGGTCTTCCTTTGATATTAAAGTACTTATTGTGTTAAGCTGTTGTATACCTTTTTTCATTCTATCATTTGTGAAGTATTTCTTTGCTTTTTCTGTTACTTCTTCTAAAGTACCTCTAATAGTTAAAAGATTTAACATTACTTCTTTTAATTCCGGTCTTATATCTAAGCTATTTGCAAATACTTCTAATTCAGGTTTATTTTTTCTGTATAATAACTTTTTAAATTCTCTTTCCTTTTCTTCACTTATATTTAATTCTTCTACAAATCCATCTATATAATTTCCACTACCTATTTCAAGTAAAAATTTATCTGTAAATTTTCTAAATATATTAAATGCTAGGTTTACAACTTCTCTATCCGCTTCTATTGATGGCTCTCCTAAATATTCACATCCAAATTGTCTGCATTGTATAATTCCATCGTTGTCTTTTTTGTTTTTATAAACTGTTGAATGATAAAATAATTTTAAGCTTAAGTCGTCTTCCCATCTAGGAATTAAATTCTTCATAAGGCTTATTGTTATATCTGGTCTTAAAACCATTACTTTATTACTTATAACCTTTACCATTGATTTTGTAGATATATTTTTATCTACCTTTGTTATTTCATCGTATTCTTCAAATATATCCGGTTTAATTTGTATAAAACCAGCATCTACAAAAGATGACTCTATTTCTTTTGTAAGTTCATATCTTTTCTTTTCAAAATTTAATTCGTCTTGAATTCTTAAAAATTTCATTTAATCACCTGTATACCTTTCTGTCTAATTTATTTTGATAAATAAAAAACCATGTAGGCTTTTACCTACATGGTTTAGTGATTTCTCTACCATCATAGACTCAAGCCTTTAAGCTAACACAAATAGGGCTTGCATCTATGAAAAACTTTCTTCATATTACAATCCCTAAGAGCTATGATGGTGATGATGATTTAATTTTTCTATTGTAATTATATTAAATTGTCTATTTCTTAAATTCATCTTCCCATTCCTCCTAGTTATTTTTTAATTTAATTAAAATTATGATTATATATTCAACAATATATACTATATTTACCAATTTCTGTTGATACTATAGATAATAATACAAATATTTAGAATTTGCAATAATTTTTTAACTATTTTTAAATATTAATTTTTTTTTATAGTGAAAACCTATACTCTCCTCCATTTAGCACTTCTTCCCTTTGCCACAACTTCAATCTTACCGCTTTTTCTCAAGTTGTTGAAAACTCGGTTTATTGTAGGCTCTGGTATGTCTGGGCATTGGAGTCTTATGTCGTCTTTTGTAAAATAACCTAATGTCGAATTTACTATTTTTTCTATTCTCTTAGTCTTAGTCTCCTTTTTAATTACATTTAAATTAAGTTCTTCACCTAAAGTTTCGTATCCCTCTAATACAAATTTCAAGAAATACTCCAACCATTTATTTACATTGTAGTAGAACTTGTCTTTATCGTTTTTTCTAGTGAATAAACCTTTAAAATATATTTGTGTCTTTTCATCGTAAAGTTTTCCTAAGCTAACGTATTTTCCTACTTCATATCCATTTTTATTTAGTAGAAGTACTGTAAGCAATTTAGCCATCTTTATATTGTTTTCTGGAAAAGGCGATATCAGTATAAAATCCAAAATAAATGAAGCTATAATTATCAAATTATCTATTTCATTTTCCATAATTAACTTATTGTATTCTGTGCATAAATCATCTATGTATTTGTCTAATCTGTCTTCAATATTTTTTCTAATCAATATCCCATGGTTGTTAAATGTCTCTTCTCTAAAAAAGTCAGTTTGTAAAAAATCATTTTCCTCAGTTCTATATTTTCCCCCTCTTACTAAAGAAAAACGATGCAAATATCCATGAAGTTCAAGTATTGTCTGTGAACTTATTCTCATATCTTCATAAGCATTATTTACTGTTTTTAAAATATCTCTAAATTCTACTACACTTACCTCTTCCCTAGTTTTTGGTTTTAGCTCTCCTGAAAATATTTTTCTAAAATCGTCTTGTTCCAAAAAAACATTTTCACATGAGTCAATAGTAAAATTTAATAGTGCTTCTTCTGTCAATTTTTCTAAAACCTCTTTTGGCTGCTTTTTATAGATAATTTGCTGTCCTTTGCTCTCATTTATAGCTGATAGCATTTTAACAATCTTCATATTGACAGGCATATCTAGCAATTTTTTCCCCATAATATATTCCATAAAATCACTCCAAACCTAAAAATTAGACTTTTTAATATATAATTATCTCATTTTGACTTTATTTTATCATATTTTCAACCTTCTTACAATTTCATACGATTTTTACCATTTATCTATGTATTTTAAAAAACATTTGTTTTTTTGAAAAATAAATAAAAAAACAAAGTAAAATAGTCAAATTTAACTAATTTATTTTATTTTACTTTGTTTTTCTTTATTCTTGTTTATTATAATTTCTTTTCAATATAAAAATTTTTTAATTTAACTTTGTTACAAAATATGCACAATATTTTCTATTAAATTTCTAAAAATCACAGGCACTTTCTCAAATGAGTAATCTACTAGTATTCTTTCTGTCCATTTATGTGGATCCTTTCCATGTGCACCAAAGCTGAATACAGGCAGATTTAATTTTTTGATTTCGTCAAATGGAATATCGTAATTATAGCCAAGAGAAGGCATATTAGGCTTCAAGTACTTGATTACCTCTTCTGAATCCCTCAAGCTAAAATAGCTCAAATCAGATAGACCTTTAAAATATCTCTGCGTATTTATCTCTTCATCTAGTTCTTTTTTTGCAAAACTTTGAACATTTTCGACTATTTTCTTTACTAGACAGTAATTTTCGTCATCTTCCTTTGCACCTACGCTAGGGTAATAAGGTGGAGCGAAGAAAATAACTATCATCGGATCTTTTTCTTTTATATACTTACTGACAAAATCTACTATCTTACTGCATACATCTCTTTCGTCTAGAGATTTATCCTTTATCCATATTTTTATATTTTCTTTTAAATCGAGTTCAAATTTTTCTCCGTATTTTTTATAAGCCTTTTCGTATATTTCATCAAATGTAAATACGTTTATATTTAAATTTTGGTCTATCTTTATTTTATTTCCAAGATCTTCGTATTTTTTTCTAGATTGATTTACTAGATTTATAGTGTTTTCGGCTGATTTTTGACAAAGCGATTTTATCTCATTTACTATTTCAAAAGGTCTTTTTTCAAATACCTGCAAATTATAATACATAATAGATGATTGTGGCATCTGAACGTTGTAGACTTTTTTGCTGTCCTCATATTTTAGGCAAGTCGGCGGCATAGTGTACTCATTTTCTACCTTTTCACATAAATCCACGTTTAATTCTAGGTTTTGGATAATTTGTGAAGATATTAAATTCGTATTAAGTCCACACATGCTTTCACCTACATGCACCTCTACTCCAGTTGAATAAACTCCTAAAAGCAGTTTACCACAGCTTCCAGTGTATATGTATTTACCGTCGTCTCCTGGATAATTTCCAAAATCTGGCTCTGCGTTTAATACAGCTACAGGTTTTAAATTTTCCTTTTCTATGATTTTATTTAAAAGTGGAAGTGCTTTTATAAGCCCCTTAGAATTCGATTCCTCATCAGGTACTGTTACCATAAGTAAATTTCCCTCAAAATCGTCTCTCTCTGAATAATATTCCAAAGTGGCAATCTCCATCGCAACACCCATTTTCATATCCATTATACCTCTTCCAAAGAGATACTTTTGAGATAATAAATCGTCCCTTGACTCCTCGTCTAGTAGTTCTATATTTTCTTCTAGAACTCTAGTATATTCATACGGCTTTAATATAAAGTCTTTAAAATTTCCGGCATTTTCTATATCTGCTGTATCTATATGACCTATCAGAATAACAGTTTTATCTGTCTTTTTTTTAGATTTATATAGAGCACATAAGAACGTCCTTCCTAAATCATCCTCTACGTCTCCGATATATATGTTGTTTGGATTTTTTTTGAAATAATCTATCTCCATAAGCTTTTTACTGACTAATTCTATACCATATTTTTCATCTGAAGTAGATGAAATTGTCTTTTCTTTTACTAATTCCAATGTCAAATTTAAAAGCTCTTCTTTTGAATTATACATAAAAGTCCCCCCTGTTTTTAAATATCATAATACGCAAATTAATATATCTTATTCACCTATCAAATTATAAATTCGACTTTCTTTTTCTAAAATAAACCTCTTTTGATAGAAAATATCTGCATACTCAAGAACCGTTACTGAAAACTTATAAAAATCTATAAAAAATTATAAAATTTTATGTTTCATTCCTTTTTCAACGTATCTGTTTTTGCTATAAATAAATTCATAGCTACTTACATTTGATATAATACTCCAAAGGCTTAAATTCCCGA
>NZ_JAXEWM010000231.1:0-21555 GCF_034113885.1 Intestinibacter sp. | reverse complement strand
ATGGTCAATGGTATAAAAATAACCAAGGTTTTAGAAGGATATGCAGAGGGCGAAATAACAATAACTGATAGTCATCTAAATATGTCTAAGGGAATTCATGGAGGATGTATATTTTCTCTAGCGGATTCAGTTGCAGGGTCGGCAGTTTGGTCTAGAGGAAAAAAAGCCACAACTAGTAATAGTAATATAAGCTTTTTAAGACCTACATTTGGTGTAAAAAAATTGATCGCAAAGGCTAAAGAGGTAAAATACGGAAAAAATCTTTTGGTATATGATGTAGATGTAGAAGATGATCAAAATAGACTTATAGCTAGAGCAACAGTAACATATTTTAATTTAAAAGAAGATTTAAATTTATAATGCATATGAAATTATAAAAATTATAATAAAATATATTTAAGCTATTTAAAAAAATCGATTTAGTAGTATAATTAAAACTGTGAAAAAAATAAATTATATTTATCTAAAGCTTTTTTAGTGATATAATTTGCTATACGTCAAAAATATCTTTAGTCTAGTATAAAATTTTAATAGGAGTGAGGGTGTTAATTATGAGGTTAAAAAAAGCATTGGCTTTAATTATAATATGTGCGTTTCTATTAACTGGTTGCAACAGCGATAAGAAATACAATGAATATATGGAAAATGGAGAGCAAGCAGTTAAACAAGAGCAATACGAAGAGGCATTAGACTATTTTGAATCAGCACTTGATGAAAAAGAAGGAGATGCAGAAGCGACTGCTCTACATGAACAAGTAGAAAAAATTATGCAAGTAGAAGCAAAAATGAATGCTAAATTATATGAAGAGGCTATTGAACTATGTGATGAAATTTTAGCAAGCGAAAGTGAAAGTACAGTAGGAATAGATGTTGCTAAGAAATTAAAAGCAGAATGTGAAAAATTAAAAGAAGAGCAAGAAAATTTAACTTTTAGAGAAGATATACAAAAAAGAATAAATGAAGCTAAAGAGCTTATGAAAAAAGAAGAATATATGAATGCTAAAGTTAAACTAGGATATATAATTGACGAGATTTCTGACAAAGCAAATTATTCAAATGAACTAAAGGAATGTAAAGAATTACTTAAAACATGTAGCGAAAAATTAGATGAAATTTCTAAGAAAGAAGAAGCTGATAAACAACAAGCTGCAACTGATGATAAAAAAGAAAATACTACTAATAAAAATACTACTAATAAAAATGACAGTAATAAAAATAATGGTGATAATAACGATACTAGCAATAGCGACTATGAAATAGACTTTAATGATGAATTAAAGAAACAAATAGCAGTTGCAGGGGCAGCATATGTAGAATTTTACTTTGAATATGGTGAAGATACAGCACCAAGTAAATTTGCAGAACAGGCTTATGAGGATACAGAAAATGATACTCCTTTAGGTGAATATAAGGAACAAGGAAAGACAATATTTATGAATGCATTCAAAGAAGCATTTGAAGCTACAGGTAATGAATATTATTAAAATTGACTGGTGTATTTTTAAATTAACAGATATTAAAAGCATATTATTTACAAGATAAATTGTAGTAATATGCTTTTTTAGTATAGTTTTTTAGGACATAATATCCGTATTAGTTGACAATTTACAAATATTGAACTATATTTAAGGTGAATTTCATATTAATTTGATATGAAATATCTAAATTAATAAATGATGGGGGATAATTATGGAAAATAAATACGCAAAAGATATTAAACAAGATAAAAATAAAGAAGAGAGATTAGTAGATTATGATTATAAAACAAATTTTAGATTTGAAGTAGTAAAAGTCAAAGAAAAAGATCATAAAGAGGAATTAGAAACAGTAATAGGAGAATTTCCATTAGCTTTAGTTTTAAATGGAGATTATTCCAATACATTTTTATGTACACCAGAAAACTTAGATCAATTAGTTGCTGGATTTCTGATGACTAAAGGAATCATAAAATGTAAATTCGATATAAAATCAATAGAAGTAGACTTTGAAAATAGAGTTGCAAATGCAGTTGTAGAAAAAAATAAAGCTTTTGACAGAGGAAAGAGATTTTATCTAAATGATTTAGATTATGTAGATTTAAAGCCTATCGAAAACACAGATGCTACTATAAAGGTAAATGATATATATTTAGTTATGAAGGAAAATCTAACATCTTCTGAGTTATTTAAAAATACTGGTGGGGTACATAGTGTGGCTATTTACGACAATCAAAATCTTATTACAATTAAAGAAGATGTAGCTAGACACAACGCTATGGATAAAGCTATAGGATATTGTGTTTTAAATAATATAGATTTAAAAGATAAAATAATATTTGTAAGTGGAAGAATATCCTGCGAAATGATTTTAAAGGCTGCAAAATCCGGTATACCTATAGTGATTTCTAAATCAGCTCCAACTAATTTATCCGTTGAAATTGCTAAGAAACTAAATATAACCCTAGCTGGATTTGTAAGAGGAGAGAGAATGAATATATACACTAATCCACAGAGAATAATATTTGAATAAAATTAAAATATACAAAATTGTTGTTATAAAAAATATTATAATTATACAAAAAAATAATATTAGATATTTTTTCAAAACAAATTAAGTGTTAGAATAATATGGTAAATAATTTGGTAAAAATATAAAATAGTAGGAGATGATTTAAATTATGGGTAATTATAATGTATATCTTCCAAGCTACTCAGTAGGGACTGATTGCTACAAAGAGATACCAAACGTAGCACGTAGATTTGGAAAAAAGGCAATAGTAATAGGTGGTAGAACTGCTATAGAAAAATCTAAGCAAGCAATAATAGATGGTGTAGCAGGTTCTAATGTAGAAATAATAGACTTCATAGTATATGGTAATGACGCTACTTATGAAAATGTAGACAAATTAACATCAGATGAAAGAGTAAAAAATGCTGATATCATATTTGGTGTAGGTGGAGGTCGTGCTGTAGATACTTGTAAGGTTGTTGCAGATAAATTAGACAAACCTATATTTACTTTCCCAACATTGGGTTCAAACTGTGCTTCAGTAACTGCAATATGTGTTATGTACAATGAAGACCACACATTCAAAAACTATTATTACTTAGATGGTCCAGCAGATCATACTTTCATAAATACACAAATAATAGCTGAATCACCAGAGGATTTATTATGGGCTGGTATAGGTGATGCTTTATCTAAAGAATGTGAAGCTGTTTATTCTTCACAAGATGTGGAATTACCTCATACACCATTAATGGGTCTTGGAGTAAGTACTGTTTGTACAAGTCCACTTGTTAAATACGGTAAAAAAGCATTAGAAGACTGCAAAAACAATCAAGATTCTTATGAATTAGAACAAGTAGCTCTTGACATAATCATAAGTACAGGTATAGTTTCTAACTTAACTACTACAGAAAATGATTACTACTACAACAGCTCATTAGCTCATGCGTTCTACAATGGAGCTACTCTAGTAGAAGGAATCAGAGGATTACACGGTGAAATAGTTTCATTCGGTGTTTTAGCTCTACTTACTTGTGCAGGAGAAATAGAAAAGAGAAACGAAATAGCTGCATTTAACAAAGAATTAGGATTACCAGTTTGTCTAGCAGATTTAGGAATAGACAAGAGCGGTATACAAACAATAGTTGACAAGGCTGTTACTCTAGTTGAATGGAATGCTATAAAGGACAGAGTTACAAAGGAAATGTTCGCAAAAGCTATATCTGATTGCGACGATTACGGAATGACTTTAAAATAATCTATTTAGAGTTTAAATATATACGACTATTAGAAGAGATGCTAAAATATATTTGTTTTGGTGTCTCTTTTTTATGTGAAAAATAGTGCATATTTATCGCATAACAGACTTAAATTATATTAGAAAACCTATGTTAATATTGGGTACATAAATAAATCTTATTATAACAGATATAAAAGATAGTGTATTAAAAAGGTCAAGTGAAATAAATTAAATAGGAGAATGAAAATGAAAGAAAAATTAGCGAGATTTATGCAGGGAAGATATGGAAATGATCAATTGAATAACTTTTTAATGAAGGCATTTTTAGTAGAATTTCTATTGTATTTTTTACTAAGAGGTGTAAGCAGAGGGTTATCTGCTGTGATGTATTACTTAGGATTTGCAACTATAATCTATGTATACTATAGGTTATTTTCTAGAAATATATATAAAAGAGCTTCTGAAAACCAAGCCTTTTTAAATAAAACAGCAAATATAAGAAGTAAAATAAACAGTCAAAAGTCTATCATGAAACAAAGAAAGACTCATCGTATATATAAATGTCCTACATGCAAACAAAAGGTTAGAGTTCCAAAGGGCAAAGGCAAAATAAGTATTCACTGTCCAAAATGTGATACTTATTTTATAAAAAGGAGCTAGAGGATGTTTGGATATGTTCTTATAAATAAAGATGAGCTCAAATTTAGAGAATTCGATGTCTATAGGTCGTATTACTGTGGTATGTGCCAGGTTTTAAAAAAGAGAAGTGGAAATTTTGCACAGGCTACTTTAAACTACGATATGACATTTTTGCAGCTTTTACTTACAAGTCTTTATGAGCCAGAGACGAAGTTAGAAGTATTTAGATGTAAGCTCCATCCTTTTAAGAAAACTATTAAAAGGACGAATGAAATTACTGATTATATAGCTGATATGAATTTATTTTTATCGTATTTGAAGTGTGTAGATGATTGGAAGGATGAAAAAAAATTCAGCAGAAAGCTATATTCGTTTTTAATCAGCAGAAAAATAAAGAAAATAAGAAAGCTTTATCCTGAAAAAACCGACAAATTAGAAAATATATTAAAAGCTTCACGTGAATACGAAGCAAAAAACGAATACGATATAGATAAAATAGCGGTTTATTCAGGAGAGCTTATGGCTCAGATTTTTTTATATAGAGAGGATGAATGGAGAGAGTCATTGTATAAAATGGGATTTTTCCTTGGAAAATATATATATCTTATGGATGCATATGAAGACATAGAAAAGGATGTAAAAAAGGGGAATTACAATCCTTTTACAGAGATATATAAAAACAAAAATTTTGATGACTTTGTTCAAAAAATTTTAACTATGATGATTTCAGAATGTGCTAGGGAATTTGAAAATTTACCTATTATTGAAGATGTGGATATTTTGAGAAATATTTTATATTCTGGCGTTTGGTCAAAATATAAAGCAGTTAGAAACAAGAGAGAAAAATTAGAGGAGGAAAAAAATGACTGATCCTTATCAGGTTTTAGGAGTATCTAGAGATGCTTCAAAGGAAGAAATAAAAAAAGTATATAGAAAATTGAGTAAAAAGTACCATCCAGATGCTAACATAAATAATCCAAACAAAGATCAATACGAAGAAAAGTTCAAAGAAATACAACAGGCGTACCAAGTTATTATGAAGCAAAAAAACGGTGGATCTTCTTATCAAAATAGCTACGGAGGATACTCAAATAGCTCGGGAAGCTATGGAAATCAAGGAAATCAAAGCTATGGCGGAGGATATAATGGTCAGGATTTCGGAGATTTTGGTGGATTCGATTGGTTCGGAGGTTTTGGGTTTGATGGAAATCAACAACAGCAAAGAGGATACAATCCAAATTTTGGACAAGAGGAAGATGTACATTTGAGAGCAGCACTTAATTATTTTAACAATGGATATTACAATGAGGCTAGAAATGTACTTGATGGTATAGAAAACAGAACATCTAAATGGTATTACTACAGCGCAAATGTAAACTACAAATTAGGCAACAATATTAAAGCACTAGAAGAGGCAAATAGAGCTCTTCAAATGGAGCCAAATAACCTACAATATCAACGATTAGTAGACATGCTTGAGCATGGAGGTACTTGGTACACTAACCAACAGACTACATACGGATATCCAGGAGGAGGCTTCAATAGTGCCTGTATACAATGCTGTATGTGGAATCTTATGTGTAATTGTTGCTTAAATTCATGTATGTTCCATTAGCAATTTAGATTTTTAATATAGATAATTTTACAATTAATAGGAGGCACAATGTGGGAAAGATAATAGGGATTGACTTAGGAACAACAAATTCATGCGTAGCCGTTATGGAGGGTGGTTCGCCTACAATTATAGCAAATGCTGAGGGGTTTAGAACTACACCATCAATAGTAGCTTTTACAAAGGATAATGAGAGATTAGTAGGCGATACAGCAAAGAGACAGAGTGTTACAAATGCAGATAGAACAATTTCATCTATAAAAAGACATATGGGAACAAGCTATACTGTAAATATAGACGGTAAGAAATGGACTCCAGAGGAAATATCAGCGATGATTTTACAAAAATTAAAAAAGGATGCTGAAAGCTATTTAGGAGAAAGTGTAACTGAGGCAGTAATAACTGTTCCTGCGTATTTCAATGATTCACAGAGAAAAGCGACTAGTGATGCCGGCAAAATAGCAGGGCTTGAAGTAAAACGTATAATAAATGAACCGACAGCTGCAGCATTATCTTACGGTCTTGATAATGAAAGTTCCCAAAAGATAATGGTTTACGATTTAGGTGGAGGAACATTTGATGTATCTATAATAGAAATAGGAGACGGTATTATTGAAGTAATGGCGACTTGTGGAGATAATCATCTAGGTGGAGATGATTTCGATAAAAAAATCGCTGATTATTTGATTGAAGAATTTAAAAAATCAGACGGAATAGATTTATCTAAGGATATAGTAGCTCTACAAAGGGTAAGAGAAGAAGCTGAAAAGGCTAAAAAAGAGCTTTCAACAGCAATTACAACTAATATAAATCTACCATTTATAGCTGTTGGAAAAGACGGTCCAAAGCATATGAATATAGATTTAACGAGAGCAAAATTCAATGAGCTTACTTACGATTTAGTTGAAAAGACAGTTATACCAGTAAGAAATGCTCTAAGCGATGCAGAGATATCAACTAGTGAATTGAGCAAGGTTCTACTAGTTGGAGGCTCAACTAGAATTAAAGCTGTACAAGAGAAGGTTAAAGAAATAATAGGCAAAGAACCTAGTAAAAATTTAAATCCAGATGAATGTGTAGCCTTAGGAGCTGCTATTCAAGGAGGAAAGCTTGCTGGGGATCCAGGACTAAATGAGGTATTATTACTAGATGTAACACCACTATCTCTTTCTATAGAAACTATGGGTGGAGTATCTACAAGATTAATAGAGAGAAATTCAACTATACCTACAAAATACAGTCAAATATTTACTACTGCAGCTAACTTCCAAACATCTGTAGATATCAAGGTTTTACAGGGTGAAAGAAGGTTTGCAAAGGATAATAAATTAATAGGAGAGTTTAAATTAAAAGGAATTAAAAGAGCTTTAAGAGGAGTTCCTCAAATCGAGGTTACCTTTGAAATAGATGCCAATGGTATACTAAATGTTTCTGCTAAGGACTTAAAAACAGGAAACAGCCAAGGTATAACAATAACAGCGAGCTCTAATTTATCTGATGAGGATATAGAAAGGGCGATAAGAGATGCTCAATCATATGCTTCTGAAGACAACAAAAGAAAAGAATATATAGATATTTTAAATGATGCAGAATCACTTGTATATAAGGTAGAACAAGGCTTGAATCAATCTAAAGAATCTATAGATAGAGCGAAAAAATCAGAAATAAAATCAGATCTTAGAGTTCTTAAGAAGCTAGTTAAAAAGGCAAAACCAGAAAAAATAACTGATATACAAGTTGGCGAAATCAGACAAGCAAAGGATAAGCTTGAGATGGCAGCGAGGGATATAATTTAGATTTGATTTTGTGAAGATAAAATATATAATAAAAAAATATTTGAAAAATCAAATTTTAAAAAGGTATTGACAAATTTATACAAATTGTATAATATTAATATCATAACAAATGAATAACTGAAAAACAATTCTTATCAAGAGAGGCGGAGGGACAGGCCCTATGAAGCCCAGCAACCAATATTTATTTATATATGGTGCTAAATCCTGCAACTATTAAAGTTGAGAGATGAGTATAAACAGACTATTTAAGCTTGAGTTTATACTCAAGCTTTTTTAATATTTAAAAATACTTTAAAAGAAAAATAGATAAATAATATAAATATATATAAAAATAGGAATGTTTTTGACATAATATAAAAAATTAACTAGATATAAAAAAAAATAAAAATATAAAATTAAATATATATAGTTAATTTGGAAAGGAAGAAATTAAATGATAAAAATACAAAATCTTAATAAATATTATGGAGATACAAAGGTATTAAAAGATGTAAATATGGAAATTTCAGAGGGAGAGATATTCGGGATTATAGGCCACAGTGGAGCAGGTAAATCGACTTTACTTAGATGTATAAATGGACTTGAAAATTATCAAGAAGGAAGCTTGACAGTACAAGGAAAAGAAGTAAAAGACCTAAATGAAAAGGATATAAGAGAGCTTAGAAAAAATTTAGGAATGATATTTCAACATTTCTCATTACTAGAAAGAAGAACAGTATTTGAAAATGTAGCTCTACCACTAGAGTGCTTTAAATATTCAAAGGCTGAAATAGAAAAAAAGGTAAACAATCTACTTGAGCTAGTAGGACTTAGCGACAAGAAAAATGTAAAGCCTAGAAATTTAAGTGGTGGTCAAAAACAAAGAGTTGCAATAGCTAGAGCATTAGCATTAGAGCCAAAGGTTCTACTATGTGATGAGGCGACTTCAGCACTAGATCCAAATACTACTAAATCTATACTATCTCTATTAGAGGACATAAACAAAAAGCTAAATATAACAATTATAGTTGTAACTCACCAAATGGAGGTTATAAAGCAAATTTGTACAAGAGTTGCAGTAATGGAAGGTGGTAAGGTTTTAGAAATAGAAAAAACAGAAGACTTATTCTTAAACAATACGAGAGGATTAAAGGCATTAATAGGAGATGAACAAATAGTACTTCCAGAAGGAACAAACATAAAAATAATCTTCCCTAAAGATATTGCCAATCAATCAGTAATTACAAATATGGCTAGAACATTGGATTTTGACTTTAGCATAAGCTACGGTAAATTAGAAAAATTCCGAGAAGATGTACTTGGTTCATTAATAATAACAGTTAAAGATCACTATGCAAATGCAGTGAAAAATTATCTTACAGAGAGAAATATAACTTGGGAGGAAATAAAAAATGACAAATAATACATCATTATACGAGTATTTGACAGAAATACTGGGAGAAGCATTTTTAGAGACTATGTACATGATAATTGTGCCGACTGTGATTGCCACAATATTAGGATTCATATTAGCAATTATATTAGTTCTTACTAAACCAAAGGGATTAAAGCCTAATAAAACTGTATATTCAGTTGTTGGATTTGTGGTAAATATAGTTAGAAGTTTCCCATTTATCATATTACTAGTTGCATTAATACCATTTACTAGATTGATAGTAGGTACAAGTATAGGTGAAACAGCAGCAATAGTACCGATCACTATAGGGGCAGCACCTTTTATAGGTAGAATAATAGAAACAGCTTTAAATGAAGTAGATGAAGGACTTATAGAAGCAGCGAAATCATTTGGGGCTACAAACACACAAATTATTTTCAAGGTAATGATAAAAGAAGCGATGCCTTCAATAGTATCAGGTATTACACTTTCAGTAATATCAATCCTAGGATATACAGCAATGGCAGGTACTGTAGGAGCTGGCGGTCTTGGTAAGGTAGCTTTAGTATACGGACATCAAAGATTTGACACAGCAGTTATGATATACGTTGTAATAACTTTAGTAATAGTAGTTCAAGCAATACAAAGCTTAGGCGATTATGCTTACAAGAAATTAAAATAGAAATAATTTATTTAAATAATTAATATAAAAACACAGGAGGAAAGAAAAATGAAATTAAAAAAATTAGGAAAAGCGATATTATTAACAACATTAGTAGTAGGATTATTAACAGGTTGCTCAGGGGGAAGCAAAGAAGATAAAACTATAAAGGTAGGAGCATCTCCAACACCACATGCTGAAATATTAGAAGCAGCAAAACCAGTACTAGAAAAAGAAGGATATGAACTTGAAGTAGTTGAATACGACGATTATGTATTACCAAATGACGCACTAGCAGATGGATCTCTAGATGCCAACTATTTTCAACATATACCATACTTAGAAACTACAGTTAAAGAAAAAGATTACGACTTAACTTATTGCGCAAAAGTACATATAGAACCAATGGGTGTATATTCAAATAAAATAAAATCACTAGATGAAGTAAAAGATGGAGCAAAGGTTTCAGTTCCAAATGACTCAACTAACGAAGCAAGAGCTCTTCAATTATTAGCAGCAAACGGATTAATAGAAGTTAAAGACGGTGAATTAATAACAGCAAAAGATATAACAAAAAATCCTAAAAATATAGAAATCGTTGAAGTTGATGCAGCACAAGTTCCTTCTACATTAGACGATGTTGATTTAGCCGTTATAAATACTAACTACGCATTAAATGTTGGTTTAAATCCTACTAAAGATGCAATAGTAATAGAAGATAGTAATTCTCCATATGTAAACATAGTTGCTATAAGAACTGAAGATAAAGACAGCGACAAAGCAAAAGCATTACAAAAAGCTTTAAACAGTGATGAAGTTAAAAAATTCATAGAAGATAAATACGATGGAAGTATAGTTCCAGCATTCTAATAGACGATAAAATTTAAATTAATGAAAAGAGAGTATGAAAAGTCTTAGATTGAAGACTCATCATACTCTCAATTTATTTATGAAGTTTTAATTATAGGCTTTCTGCATATTCAAATAAAATACCCTCTCTAATTCCAAATTTACTTATAGAAAGCTTATCTGAATTGATGTAGAACATAAGGTATTTGATTAAAATCAAGCAACCCACAAAGATGTCAGCTCTATTAGAAGACATACCCTTTATTTCCTTTTTTTGCTGTAAATTTAATCGTTTTACAATATTAAATAGGCTATTTATATTTTTATAAGAAATAACGTAATTATCAAGTAAAATATCTATATCGTCAAATGCATGATTTCTCAGAATTTTTTCTATGCATCTGACAGAGCCGCCGATTCCTACTACAGGTAGGTTTTTATTTTCCTTTATCCATGGATATTTATCTAGTTCTTTAAATATCATTTCTTTGAATCTCGCTTCATCTTCTTCTGATACCTTGTCTTGTAGGTTAAAGTTTTTAGTGTTTGGAATACTTCCATAAGGCAAGCTTATAGATTCTATTAATTTTTTATCCTTAACTAATACTATTTCACAGCTAGACCCCCCGATATCTATTTGTAGGAAGTCTTTTAGATTTATTGAGTTAATAGAAGATACAAATCCGTAGTATGCCTCTTCCTTTCCACTTATTATTTTAACATCTAAATTTAAGCTTTCTTTTAGCTCTTCTATTATTTGTGGCCCATTGCTAGCTTTTCTCAATGTCTCTGTTGCCACAGCTATTATTCTATTACATCTATAAAGAGTACATATTTTTTTCAAATCTGTTAAAGCTTCATTTAATTTTTTTATACCAAGAGCAGTTATATCATTTGCTCTATTTTTGTAATTGCTAAGTCTTAATTTAATTTTCTTTTCATAAGATATTTGAAAAAATTTATTGTCGTAAATATCCGCCATTATTAATTTTAATGAATTAGATCCTATATCTATAATTGCAACTCTGTTCAAAGCTATACCTCCATAAAGTTAATTTTAATAAATATTTTATAATTTTATTAGATAATAAATATTATCAAGATTATATCAATAATAATATCAAAAAATAGCAGAATATCTCGTTTTTTACAAAAACATAACATAGTTTACATAAAAATAAGGTTAGATAACTTTTTATAATGTTACTATAATATTGAAGAATTTAATTTTGAATATTTTGGGAATGGAGATAGATTAAATGAATAAAATGTACGATTATCCACAAAATTTTTTTAATAGAGAACTCAGCTGGTTAGAATTTAATAAAAGAGTATTAGATGAAGCACGCAACGAAGAAAATCCCTTATTAGAGAGAGTAAAATTTTTATCAATTTTTAATTCGAATTTAGATGAATTCTTTATGGTGAGAGTAGCATCTTTATTGTTACCTAAGTTATTTAGCAGTCACGAGGTATTATATAGCTGTTCTTATAGAATAACGAAGGATGCAGATTTAGATGTCGATGAAGAGGATGCAATGGATTTATTAGAAACTATGGAGGAATCTTTAAAACAAAGAAAATGGGGAGATGCAGTAAGACTTGAGATAGAATCAAATGGAAATGTTGAGTATTTTAATGAAATATTAGATATAATTGTAGATGAGATAGAAATTGATGAACAATATATATTTAAAATAAATGGTATAATAGATTTTACTTTTTTAAATAAATTAGGTTCTGTAGAAGGATTTGATGAGTTGAAATATGAAAAAGTAAAGATGGCAAATATTAAAATACCACATAGGACTGATATTTTTGGGTATATAAAAGAAAAGGACATATTTGTTCACCATCCTTACGAATCTTTTGATATTATAGTAGATATGGTAAAAAAAGCAGCAGAGGATCCAAATGTACTTGCAATTAAACAGACATTGTACAGAGTAAGTGGAAATTCACCTATAATAGAAGCGTTGACTAAGGCAGCCGAAAAAGGAAAACAAGTTACAGTTTTAGTTGAACTAAAGGCTAGATTTGATGAAGAAAACAATATAACTTGGGCTAAAAAGCTTGAAAAAGCAGGATGTCATGTTATATACGGAGTAATAGGGCTTAAGACACATTGTAAAATATTATTAGTTGTAAGAAAGGAAAAGGACAAAATAAAAAGATATGTCCATTTCGGAACAGGAAACTACAATGACGTTACAGCAAAATTTTATACAGACATGGGAATACTTACAGCTGATGAACAGTTTGGTAAAGATGCATCTACTTTATTTAATATGCTATCAGGATATGCATCACCAGATAATATGAAGAAAATAACTATAGCTCCTTATGGCTTCAGAGATAAATTTGAAAAAATGATAAGAAGAGAGGCTGAAAATGCAAAAAAAGGTAAAAAAGCTAAAATAATAGCAAAAATGAACTCTCTTCTAGATAAAAGTATAACAACAGAGCTTTATGCAGCATCTCAAGCAGGTGTGGAAATAGAACTAATTGTCAGAGGTATATGCTGTCTAAAATCAGGAATAAAAGGACTAAGCGAAAATATAAAGGTCAGAAGCATAGTAGGAAGATATCTTGAACACAGTAGAATATATTATTTCTACAATGATGGAAAAGAAGAACTGTATATATCAAGTGGAGACTGGATGTATAGAAATTTAAATAAGAGAGTAGAAACTATGGGAATAGTAGAGGATAAAGATATTCAACAGGAAATAAAGGAAATTTTAGATTTATATTTGAAAGATAATGTAAAGGCTAAAATATTAAAGAGCGATGGTTCTTATGAGAAAAAACAAATAGCAGAAAATGAAAAAAGAATTAATGCTCAAGAGGAATTAGTTAAATTTACACATAATAAAAATAAGAGCTTAGAAAAGGAATTTAGTCAAACACTTATAATTCCAATCGGAAAATAAGGAGGATTTTATGAAAAAGATATTAGTTATAGATGATGAGATTCATATAGTGGAATTGTTAAAATTCAATCTTGAAAATAATGGCTATAAGGTTGATTATTCTTATGATGGATTTGATGGATACTTAAAGACAAAGGAATTTGAACCAGATCTTATTCTTCTAGATTGGATGCTTCCAAATATAAGCGGAATAGATCTTTTAAAAAAAATAAGATCAGATACAGCATTAGAACAAATTCCAGTGATAATGCTTACTGCAAAAAATATGGAAGAGGATAAATTAGAAGGATTACACGATGGCGCTGATGATTATATTACAAAGCCATTTAGTGTAAAAGAAGTTCTTGCTAGAATTAGCTCAGTGCTTAGAAGATATAAATATAGTGCAAGTGAAAAAGAAGATATTTTAAAGGCTGACGACATACAAGTAAATGTAAATAAACACATTGTAACTAAAAATGGCCAAGAAGTAGAATTGACATTAAAGGAATTCCAAATATTAAAATTACTTCTTGAAAACAGAGGTAATGTACTCACTAGAACATTTTTACTAGATAAAATCTGGGGATATGACTATTACGGTGAAACGAGAACTTTAGATGTCCATATAAGACATTTAAGAAAAAAAATCGGCGACGATGATGGCAAATTTATAGAGACAATAAGAGGGGTAGGTTATAAAATTAAATAATATTTTGAGGTGAATTAAAATGAAAGAGATACAACTTTTGAATGAATTGTATATTTTTATAATATTAATTTTATCTATTGTAACTATAGTTTTGATTAGATATACTGTAAGCTTGAGGACCTACCTAAAAGAATTTATGAAGGTTTCAAAGGACATTAGCAATAAGGAATTTGATTCTAGAGTAAGAAGTCAGATGTCTGGTGAAATGGGAGAATTCGCTAAAAACTTCAATTCTATGATAGATACAATAAATTTTACTATAAAAGATATTACAAATAAAAATACACAGTTGCAGTCTATTATGAAAAGTGTATCTCATGGAATTTTGGCGATAGATACTAAAGGTAGAATACTTTTGATAAATGAATTAGCAAAAGAAATGGTTGAAGGCGATGAGTTGCTACTACCAGAGGGAAAAAGTATAAGACAGTTTATAAAGAATAAAATTGTTTTGGAAAGTATTTTATATAATATGTCGAGTGAAAATAGTGTTGTTGTGCAAAAGAATATATCAAAGGACATTATTTACAAAATAAAGATAGATCCAGTTTATTTCAAAAATACAGATGCTGTAATAGGGTTTATTATAAACATTGAAGACGTTACAGATTATGTAAAGCTTGAAAATATGAGAAAACAATTTGTCGCAAATGTAAGTCATGAATTAAAGACACCTCTTACATCTATAAAGGGATTTGTAGAGACACTAAAGATGACAGAAAATTTAGATACAGATACGAAGACTAGATTTCTAGGTATTATAGAAAATGAAACGACTAGATTATCTAGGCTAATAGATGATATTTTATTATTGTCTACTGTTGAAAATAAAGTTAAGAAGAAAGTAGAAAAAGTAGATTTATTTGAAATTTTTGAAGAGATACACGAAATAGTAGGATATATTGCTAAAGATAAAAATATAAAAATAGACTACCAATTTGAAAATCAAGATATAGATTTATGGGAATACTCAGGATATATAAGACAAATACTGTTAAATATAATTGAAAATGCTATAAAATATACAGGAAAAAATGGAAATATAAAGATAAGACAATATGTAAAGAAGGATAAAGTATTCATTGAAATACAAGACAATGGTATAGGAATACCTAAGGAGGATATAGATAGAGTATTTGAGAGATTTTATAGGGTAGATAAGGCAAGAAGCCGAAGTGTAGGTGGAACTGGACTAGGGCTTGCAATTACAAAGCATATGGTAAAGGCTCTAAATGGAGATATTAAATTAGAAAGTGAGCTCGGCGTAGGCAGCAAGTTCACTATAGAGCTACCGTTTAATCGAGAATTTTCTAAAAAGGTAAGTTAATAAAAAATCGTCACATAGAAGGAGATTTGTTCTATGTGACGATTTTTTTGTTATGTTAAGAAATTAATATATTCTTAAGTGATAATTAACTGGCATTTAGGAAAATGTTAACATATAAAAATTATACTTAAGTTGTAAATAAATAGAGGAGGAAATTTCATGAATTATAAGTCTAAAAAGGTGATGATATTAATAATACTAGTTTTATTAATAATAATTCCAGCAGGAATATTTATAAATAAGAATCTTTCAAAAGGTGATTTAGATTCAAATACAGTAAAGTGGACACAGGAGAAAAACTCAGATCCAGAGAGCATAAAAATACCAGGCTATAGCACTATAACAATACCAGCAGATACTAAAAATGTCAAAATAACATTGGGCAATCCTGAAGGAAATCAATGCTATTTTAAATTTGAGTTATTAGTAGATGGAGAAAGTTTGTACACATCAGATTTTGTTCAGGCTGGATATGCTATAGAAAATGTAGAATTACAAAAAGGACTTAAAAAGGGTACTTATGATGCAGTAATAAAAATTACACCGTATTCCTTGAATAAGGAAACACAATACGCAGGTGCCAATGTGAGAGCTACTATGGAAGTAGTATAGTTTATGTAAATAAATACGCAAGTATTTAAATATAAATAATTAATTTGGAGGAATACCATGAAAAGAAAGAAAACAGCATTATTATTATCAACTTTAGCAATTTGCTCAACAATGATGGTAACAGCAAATGCTCAGTCTCAATCAACAGAACTAGAATACGTTCTAAAAAACGATCCAACTTACACAGTTGAAATACCAGCTAAAATAACTATAGCTAAAGATGGTTCAGACATGACAATCAAAGCTTCTAATGTTAATTATTTAGATGGACAAAAAGTATCTGTATCTATAGCTGGAACAGATTATTTCAGAAATCAAATGGTTTTAACAAATAAAGAAACAAACACAGTTATGAGATATCAAATAGTAAAAGAAGATGGAACAGTTATAGAAACAACTGGAACAAAGGATCAAGCAAATGGAGTAGAAGTTGCAGCATTTACTGAAGATGGTGAAGTTAACAATAAAGTTTTACCAGTTAAACTTCCTTCATCAAAGGTTGGAACTTATACAGGAAGCATAACTTTTGATATAGGTTTAGTAGACGCCGAATAATTAATAGCTAAAAGGGTACTTATAGTTTTTTAAGGTCATTGAAATTATAATCAATGATCTTTTTTTTATTTATTAACACTAACTTAACACACTTAACTTTATAATAACCTAGCATTAATAAAGACTTAAGACGTTATCTGTATTATATAAAGTGTAAAAGGAAATAAGAAAAACAAAGGGTACTAAAAAAGAAAAAAATAAAATTTTTATAAAATAATGGAGGAGAAAAATGTTTAACAAAAAGAAATTAATATCAATCTTAGCAGGTACTTTATTAGTAGGATCATTAGTAGGTTGTAGTAACGGCGGAGGAAGTGGAGCTTCAGACGCAAGTAAAATCACTGTATCAGGTTCAACTTCAGTAGGACCAACAATGGAAGTTTTAGCAGAAGATTACCAAAAAGCAAATGAAGGTGTTACAATCGAAGTTCAACAAGTAGGTTCATCAGCAGGTATAACAAATACAATCGATGGAACTTCACAAATAGGAATGTCTTCAAGAGATTTAAAAGATGAAGAAAAATCTGAAGGATTAGAAGAATATCAAATAGCTATAGACGGTATAGCAGTAATCACAAATACAGCAAATGATGTAAAAGACTTAACAATGGATCAAATAAAAGACATCTACACAGGAAAAATAACTAACTGGAAAGAAGTTGGAGGAAAAGATGCACAAATAGTTGTTGTATCTAGAGAAGATGGTTCAGGAACAAGAGATGGATTCCAAGAAATAGTAGGATTTGAATCAGAAGAATTAACTGGAGATGCTCAAATATCTGACGGTTCAGGAAACATAAAAACAACTGTTCAAGGAAATGAAAATGCAATAGGTTACATATCATTTGGATACTTAGATGACTCTATAAACTCAGTAAAAATAGGTGGAGTAGAACCAACTGAAGAAAATGTTTATAACGATAGCTATCCAATATCAAGACCATTCTTATTAGTAACTAAAGGTGAAGCAACTGACGATGCTAAAGCTTTCATAGACTACATATTAAGTGATGATGGTCAAAATACAATAAAAGAAGAAGGCTTCATGAGTGTAAATGAAAAATAGAACTCAATCTAGATTAACATATAAAATAAAAATCAGACAAATATAGAAATGAAATCATATAAAAAGTTTAGAAAAAATTAATAAAATATTGAAAATAGTTTTGGAGTGTTGCAAAAGATACTAGATAACATTTTGTAGCACTCCGTTTTAAAAAGGAGGAGCTTAGATTGGAAAAAACTGAATCAATCAATGTAAATGAAAGTAACTCATCTAATAAAAATAGAAGTAAGTATATAATAGAAGCTGTTACAGAAAAAATATTTATGATAAGTGCTTTAGTAGCAGTTATAAGTTTATTACTTATAATAGGGTTTGTATTTTATAAAGGTTTAATGCCTTTTATAGCAGAAGGATATTCATTTGTAGATTTTATATTTGGAACTGAATGGTTACCAGGATCTCAAAAATTCGGTATCGGTTCTATGATAGTAACTTCAATAGTAGCTACAATAGGAGCTTTAATAATAGGTGTTCCAGTAGGAATACTTGCAGCAATATTTATAGCAGAAATTTGTCCGAAAAGATATGCAAAAATAATTTCAACAGCAGTGGAACTTCTAGCAGGTATACCATCAGTACTTTACGGTATATTCGGGTTAGCAGTTATCGTACCAGCAATACAAACAGTATTAAATCTTCCTAAAGGACAAAGCTTATTAGCAGTAATTTTCGTATTAGCGATAATGATGCTTCCAACAATAATTTCACTATCAGAAACATCAATAAGAGCAGTACCTAAAGCATACAAAGAAGGATCTTTAGCATTAGGAGCATCAAAAATAGAAACAATATTTAAGGTAACAGTGCCAGCAGCTAAATCAGGAATACTAGCAGGTGTAATCCTAGGTATAGGTAGAGCATTAGGTGAAACAATGGCAGTAATACTAGTAGCAGGTAACTCAACAGCATTTCCAACATCAATTCTAGACAGTGTAAGACCACTTACAACAAATATAGCTCTAGAAATGGGATACGCAGCAGGTACACATCAAGAAATGTTATTTGCAACAGGGGTTGTGCTTTTCATATTCATAATAATTATAAATTTAGTATTAACTAAATTAACTTCTAAAGGAGTAGAATAAAATGGAAAATAATTTAAAGGCGAGAAAAAATAAAGATAATTTATTAGTTTCCCTAGTATATTTATCAGCTATTATAACAGTAGGAATACTAGTAGTGATAGTTGGATTTATATTTATAAAAGGAATGGGAAAAATCAATTTAAACTTCTTATTTAGTGATTATTCAGCAAGTGGAGATGGTGGAATACTTCCAATGATAATTACAACAGTGTATATGGTTTTAGTATCAATATTAGTAGCTACACCAATAGGTATACTTGCCGCAGTTTACTTACAAGAGTACGCTAAGCAAGGTAAAATAGTAAGAGTTATAAGATTTGCTACAGAATGTCTAGCAGGTATACCATCAATAGTATATGGATTATTCGGGGGAATATTCTTTGTAGTAGCATTAAAATTCCAATATTCAATATTATCAGGTGGTTTAACAGTAGCGATTATAATACTTCCAACAATAATACGTTCTACAGAAGAAGCTCTAAAAACTGTACCACAAACTTATAGAGAAGCATCTCTAGGACTTGGAGCTACTAAGTTTCAAACACTTTACAAGGTAATCCTACCAAGTGCAATACCTGGAATACTTTCAGGAGTGATCTTATCAATAGGTCGTGTAATCGGTGAATCAGCAGCGATTTTACTAACAGCTGGAACAGTAGCAAAAATGCCACTTACAGTATTTGATAGTGCCAGAACACTTACAGTACATGCATACTTATTGACTAAAGAAACAGGAGATATACAAACTGCATGCGGTGTTGGTCTAGTACTTATAGTAATAGTATTTGCACTAAACACTATAGCTAAGCTAGTGGCTAAAAAGTTAAACAAGGCAAATTATTAAAAAGAAATAATTGATCAATATAGATATTAATAAAAATTAAGGAGAATAGATATGAGTGAAAACAACGTTAAAATAAGAGTAAACGACTTAGACTTATACTATGGAGAAAAGCAAGCTCTAAAAGGAATCAACATGGATATAAGAGAAAATGAAGTAACTGCTCTAATAGGACCTTCAGGATGTGGAAAATCTACATTTTTAAGATGCTTAAATAGAATGAATGACTTAATAGACTGTGTAAAAATAAACGGAAAAATATATATGGGAGACGAAGAAGTACTTACAACTAATGATGTAATAAGCCTTAGAACTAGAGTAGGTATGGTATTCCAAAAGGCGAACTTATTCCCAATGAGTATATACGATAACGTAGCTTACGGACCAAGAAACCAAGGGATAAAAGACAAAAAAGAATTAGATAAAATAGTAGAAGAAAGTTTAAAGGGAGCTGCAATTTGGGATGAAGTAAAGGACAGACTAAAATCACCAGCACTAGGTTTATCAGGAGGACAACAACAACGTGTTTGCATAGCGAGAACTATAGCTATGAAGCCAGATGTTATACTAATGGATGAACCTACATCAGCGCTAGATCCAATATCAACTTCTAAAGTAGAAGAATTAATGTCAACTTTAAAAAATCAATACACTATAGTAATAGTTACACATAATATGCAACAAGCTGCACGTATTTCAGACAAAACAGGATTTTTCCTAAATGGTGAATTAATAGAATTCAACAACACTAAAGAAATATTCACAGTGCCACAAGATAAACGTACAGAGGATTATATAACAGGAAGATTCGGTTAAAATTTAGAATAATTCAAATTTCAGTATTACAAACTATAGTTTAAGGAGATATAAGATGGCAAGTACAAATTTAGAGATGAATATAAAAACTTTAAAAGAATATATAAATAGAATGATGGATAAATGCGAAGAAGCTATAGAATTATCTGTTAAAAGCATGATTAATAAGGATGTAGATTTAGCAAAAAAGGTTATAAATAATGATGATGATATAGATATATTGAGAGAATATATTAGAGATAGAAGTATAGAATTAATGGCTTTAAAACAACCTATGGCAAAAGATTTAAGAGAAATATACGCTTTATCTGATATATCAACTGAATTAGAAAGAATTGGAGACTATGCAGCAAATATAGCTTCAGAAGTAGTGACAATTGCAGGAGAGGACTATATAAAGGAATTAGTCGATATACCAAAGATGACTGAGCATTGTTTAGATATGTTTAGAAATTTAAAGACTGCTTTTATAAATCAAGATGTAGATTTAGCATATAAGGTAGCTCTTATAGACAATGAAATCGACGTTCTTTACTACAGAGTACGAGAAGATTGCTTGAGAGTTATGCATGAAAATCCAGAACAAAATATAAATCAAGGTGTAAAGCTTTTATTTGTAGGAAGATATTTAGAAAGAATTGGAGATCATATTACTAATGTATGCGAAAAAATCATATACGCAAGAAATGGTAAGATGATTGAAATAGGGTAAAAAATTATATTATGAGTAGTAATATAATACAATATAAAAAATATATTCTTTTAACCAATCAACTAAAATATATATGTAAAAGGGAATTATTGATATGTTTTGATGTATCGATAATTCCTTTTTTATTTACAAGGAATTTATAACAATTTGAAATTGTGGATAATCTGTGTACAATAGTAATATGAACAATTGTAGAAGATATGAAAAAAGAAAAATAATAAATACGATTTTAGAGGATCATTTTGAAGAATTTAAAAT
>NZ_JAXEWM010000230.1:0-3257 GCF_034113885.1 Intestinibacter sp. | reverse complement strand
AACAAGGCGGTTCATTTATATTACTTTGATCCATTTCATCAAAGTATTCTACAACCTCCTTAGGTATATTTTCTTTAGTTGCACACTGCATACAAATATATAGTATATCTTCTTTCACTTCTTTTCCCTCCAACTATGTTGTTGTCGGATTTATTCTACCACATATTATTCCTTTTGTAATTGCATATAATTCTAAAGCTTCTTCTAACTTTTCCTCTGTTTCCTTCAAAATTTTCTTCTTTAGATATTCTCTTATAGAGCCATATTTCCTATAAACTATATCATAAAATCTCATCTTTTTATTACATTTAGGACAATCACATGGGCTTACTCCAAATGCTGCCAAAATCCTATATTCCCATTTATGCAAAGACCTTTTTAATTTTAATATTCTATCATCAATCATCTTTATAAAATTATTTTGTCCCTTGTTTCTTCTAGAATAAATTCCAAAATACCTTATCATTTTAAAATTTTTCTCTGGTATATGTATTATTAATTTTTTAATAAATTCATGTGCGTGAACTGTTTCAATAACTTCTTTATTATCTTCATGTCTAGTATATTTATATGTTACATTCACTCCATCATAATTAAGTATTCGAGACTCAGCAATAGCTGGTCGGCCTACATATCTTCCCACATATTTAGCAGCAACTTTAGCAGATTTTATTTCTGTTTTAGCATGTACATAAAATCCTTTATCATTATCTCTATATAGTTTATTTTTTAAAGCTCTCATTTTCTTACTTGCACCACTAATAATCATGATTTCATCTAGCAAAACTTTCTGCCATCTCTTACGTAATGCTTCATATGCAAAATGTTTTATATGTCTCCACTCTGTGATATTACCTTTACCACCTTCTGTAACCATCATATGTACATGTGGATTCCATTTTAAATCCCTTCCGAAAGTATGAATAACTGTTACTATTCCTGGAGTAAACTGTTCACGCTTATTTAAGCTATGCATCCAGCTCGTAACAGCTTTAGCTGCGCATTTCGGAAGTATCTTTAATCGTTCTCTATCAATTCCAAAAAATTCTCTAAGTTCTTCTGGAATAGTAAAAACTATATGTCTATGTTTAACATTTATTAATTCTCCAAGCATGTTATCTACCCATTTATCAGTATAAATCTTACCACAAGATGTACAAAATCTACTCTTACAAGTAAAACCAACCTTTTTAGTTATATTACATGTATCACATTTAAATTCGATATATCCATATCTTATATCTTTACACTTTAAAACTTTCTCTACTTCTCTTTTCACATTCTTTCTAATTTTCTTGTTGTATAATTTTAAAAATCCCATCCAATGATCATTCAAAATTTTCTTTATTATTCCAGATTTCATTAGTATAACCTCTCTCGTATTATTAACTAATTTACCATAAAACGACGCTGAAAGCTAGATTTTATCTTACTTTCAGCGTCGAAAAATTATATAAATTCCTATACCTTAAAAAAGCACCAATCCACTTAGGGATTGATGCTACTGTAAGCTACTCTTTTTTATTTTCTTTTTTTGTCAACAACTACAAATCACTAAAGAAATCCTCATTTCCAAGTTATAATAAATCTGCAATTAAAATGGAACTCAAAACCCTACCTCCATTTATAGCTTCTGTAATCATATTCATACTTTAGATGCTTATGTGCTATTTCTTTTCTTAAGCTTTTTCTAGTAAATGGTTGTGTATCATCACTTTTATATTCTTCAGTTTCTTTTAATGCTCTAAATTCGCTGATTGTATCTCCTAAATTAATTACCTCATCTAATATTCCATTAGTAAAATGTAATTCTAAAGCTACGTCATAGTCTAAATAGCATTCAAGGAAATCTGAATTGTAAAACTTTTTTTCTTCATTTTCTGCTAATGCTATTATACAACTTCCTGTATAATTCATAAATAACTTCTCAGACTTTATATTTTTCATTTCATCCCAATCTGTTTCATATTTAATTCCATATAATTTTTCATCTTCAATTATGTATTCTGCTATATATCCTCTCCTACACCCACTAGACATAAAAAAAGAATGTTCTGGCATCTTAAACTCTGCACAATTTATAATTTGCTTACCTTTTTCAACATCTATTAAAGTGTATTTTTTCTTTTTATAAATAACTCTATCACTAGCTTGTATAGTCATAAAATTTCCTCTTTCATTGTATCAATTTGTACCTATACATCTGACCTACGGACAGTTTATATACAAATATTTACTATATTCAAATTTAACAAAAAAATTAAAAAAAATATAATAAAAAACCACCTTTTTCATTGTAAAATAAATCTACGAAACCAAAAATACAAATGAAAGGTGGTTTATATGATCAACGATCAAGAATATATTACTACAAAATTGAAAAAAACGCTAGAAAAAATGATAATTTTATCTGCTCCTCGTTTAAATAATTTAATTGCAATGATTATTGGAATAATTTGTTCACAATCAGTTGTACTATCTAAAATATCTCAAGAGTTGAAAGACAATTACTCTTTAGGAACAGAAGAAAGTAAAATAAAAAGATTGCAAAGATTTTTAAGCAATGAAGCTATAAATCCTGAAAAACTCTACGAGTTTTTTACGTATAAATTATTGCAAAAGTATAAGTTTAAATCTAAATCAATTTATATAATATTTGATCATACAACAATAGATGATAGATTTGTAATACTTCAATTTTCATTGAAAATAGGTAAAAGAGCTGTCCCTCTTTGGTTTAAATTATTTAAGTACAAACAAGATGGTAATAAAGATTTTATTCATGTAAAAGAAGGCTTGACATTTTTAAATAAAGTTTTAAAACCTTATGAATTTGATGTCACCATACTTGCTGATAGAGGATTCAAAAGTATGGACTTATTTAAATTTATAGATGAAACTCTTAAATGGAAATATTGTATTAGATGTACAAAAGACTTATCAATATCCATTGACGGAAAAAACAAAATTAAAAAATTAGATGATATACTTCCTAGAAAATGTGGTTCAAAACATTTCTACAACATTAAATTAACATCTCAAAAATACATTTGTAATATGGCTATATGTAAAGCTCTAGATGCTGAAGATACATGGTTTATTGCTAATAATCTTTCCGAACCTTATGCAATAAGGGAATATAAAAAGAGATTTGATATTGAAGAAATGTTTAAAGATTTTAAAAGTACAGGTTTTAACTTAGAAGATACTTGGAGCAATAATATTCACTATGCTAAAATGCTATATTTTTGTGTTTG
>NZ_JAXEWM010000229.1:0-5583 GCF_034113885.1 Intestinibacter sp. | reverse complement strand
ATAATAATTCATATGCTAGAAGCTCTCAAACTATAAAATCTACAATGAATAAATACAATAGCATAAAAATAACTATTGATTTGCATAGAGATGGGCTTAATATAGCAAACGAAACAGTAAAAACTAATATCCATAATAAATATACGACTACAATAGATGGACAAAGAGTTGCTAAATTTTTCTTTGTTGTAGGAGCTAGAAATGACGATGTAGATGAAGTTAAAAAGCTAGCAGACGGCATAACTGAATATGCCAATAAAAAATATCCAGACTTGATAATGCCTGTTGTAGTTAAACCATATGGTAGATTTAATCAAAGCATATGTGATAATGCATTGTTAATTGAAGTAGGTAGCAATGGTACTACTAGTAGTGAGGCTCAAGCAAGTGCTAAGTATTTAGCAGAAATATTAGATGGATATTTTAGAGAAAAAAACATATAAAATATAGAAGGCATTGTATTAAATTTAATACAAGATAATATTAATATGAGCAAATTAGATGAAAGAATAAATAAAAGATTAAATAAGAAATTAAATAGAAAAAAGAAATTGTTTTTTTTAAAAGTTATGTCTTTTGTTTTGATGATTTGTATATCTGTAGTCTGTATATTTTGGGTAGATTATAATATGAATAAAATGCTAAATAAGAAATCCTTAATAGAAAAAAATATAGATTTTATAAAATTAAATCAAAAAGATTACCTATCAAAACTTGTAAATATAGAATTTTAAAAATTAATACGAGAAAAATAAGACTTAATGAAAATAAGTCTTATTTTTCTGTAATAACTTATATTTACAGAAAAGCCGATATATTATAAAATAAAATCTATGATGAAAATAATTTATAAAATAAAATCAAGGAGGAGAAAAGGTGGACAGCAAACAAAGTAGAACAAGAAATTTTAGTATTATTGCGCATATAGACCATGGAAAGTCTACCTTGGCGGATAGATTAATTCAATATACAGGTTTAGTTAGTGATAGAGATATGAAAAATCAATTATTAGATAATATGGATTTAGAAAGAGAAAGAGGAATCACTATTAAGCTTCAAAATATCAGATTAATGTACAAGGCTAAGGATGGCAATGAATATTATTTAAATTTAATAGATACTCCAGGACATGTAGACTTTAACTACGAGGTGTCTAGAAGCTTAGCTGCGTGTGAAGGTGCTCTTTTAGTAGTAGATGCAGCTCAAGGTGTAGAGGCTCAAACCCTAGCAAATGTGTATTTAGCATTAGATCAAGATCTAGAAATACTACCAGTAATAAATAAAATAGATCTTCCAAGTGCTAGACCAGATGAAGTAAAAGAAGAAATAGAAGAAATTATAGGACTTGATGCGAGTGAGGCCCCGTTAGTATCAGCTAAAACAGGTTTAAATATACAAGATGTACTTGAAGATATAGTAAAGAACGTACCTGCGCCACAAGGTGACAAAGATAAACCTTTAAAAGCTTTAATATTCGACTCATATTACGATGCATATAAGGGTGTTGTAGCATATGTAAGAGTATATGAAGGCGAAGTAAAAAAAGGTATGACAATCGAGATGATGAATACTAAAAAGAAATTTGAAGTTACAGAGGTAGGTGTAATGGCTCCTAGTCCAACTGAGCTAGACAATCTTCAAGCTGGAGATGTTGGATATATAGCTGCTAGTATAAAAGACATCAGAAGCTGTCGAGTTGGTGATACTATAACAGATGCAAAAAATCCTACAGAAGAAGCACTTCCAGGATATAAAAAAGCTACACCTATGGTTTACTGTGGTATATATCCGGCTGAAGGTGAAAAATACGAAAATGTAAAAGATGCACTTGAAAAACTACAAGTAAACGATGCAGCATTAGAATTTGAAACAGAAACTTCAGCAGCATTAGGCTTTGGATTTAGATGTGGATTTTTAGGATTATTGCACTTAGAAATAATAGAAGAAAGATTAGAGAGAGAATTTGATTTAAATTTAGTAACTACAGCACCATCTGTTATATACAGAGTAACTAAAACATCTGGAGAAGTAGTAATGATACAAAATCCTACAAATTTACCGGAACCATCAGAAATAAAAATGATAGAAGAGCCTATTGTAAAAGCTGATATAATAGTTCCTAAGGACTTTGTAGGGGTAGTAATGGAATTATGCCAAGAAAGACGTGGAACAATGCTTCATATGGAATATATAGACCCTAAGAGAGTTATGTTACACTATGATTTACCTCTTAATGAAGTTATATACGATTTCTTTGATGCGTTAAAATCAAGAACTAGAGGATATGGCTCACTAGATTACGAAATGAAGGGATATCAACCTTCTACATTAGTTAAATTAGACATATTAATAAACAAAGAACAAGTAGATGCACTTAGCTTTATCGTCCACGAATCAAAGGCTTATTCTAGAGGTAAGGCGATGTGTGAAAAATTAAAAAATGAAATACCAAGACATCAATTCGCCGTGCCAATACAAGCAGCTGTTGGAAATAAAATAATAGCTAGAGAAACTATAAGCGCACTTAGAAAAGACGTACTTGCTAAATGCTACGGTGGAGATATATCTCGTAAAAAGAAACTTCTTGAAAAACAAAAAGAAGGTAAGAAACGTATGAGACAAATCGGAAACGTAGAAGTACCACAAAAGGCATTTATGGCTGTTTTAAAATTAGACGATTAATAAACTGTAAAATTTAATAAAAACTATTGGTGAACTCTATACAATGGATTTATGAAAATATCTTTTGGATAGAGTTCATTAATTTATATAGATAGTAAAAAAAGTATTGTATCTATGCTCACTTTTATTTATATAAATTAGTTTTAACATATAAAATAAATATTATAAAAATAATATAAAATAAAGAAATAAACTAGTGACATTCTCGAAAAAAAGAGTATTATATATAATGAAAATAAAAAAAATGAAAGTTCATGGGCGTTATATTGCAAAATCTTGTAATTTTTAAGAAAATGAAAGAATTTAAACAAGTCATATTTATTGAAATGGTATGGAAAATAATATAAAATAGACTTATGAAAAAAATGCGATTGATTTTATGTTGGAAAATAGGCTGTTTTGAGTATACGACAAATACTAAATTCTACAAAATAGAAAAAAATACTTTTAGAAAAGATATTTTTTTGGTATAATCTTATGAGTTGTTAAATGTAAGTAAATTATCGAGTTTTATTTCTTGATTAAAAATTAAAATACTTTTATGTTTTAGTGGAAGTTTTGATAAGATGTTAATAAAAAATATAAAAGTTGATCTTTAGGAGGGATGAGTTATTTTTATTATAGTAGTATGTGTGGCAATATTATTGATTTTAGGTATTAGAGAACAATTGGCACAAAAGAGAAATGTTGAAAAAATACCAATAAGGGTAAATATAAATGGAATAAGAGGAAAATCTACAGTAACTAGATTAATAACTAGTATTTTAACAGAAGCAGGATATAGAACTATAGGTAAGACAACTGGTACGGCTGCCAGAATGATTTATTGGTTTCAAGATGATGAAGATATCATAGTTAGAAAGCCACAAGGGGCAAACATAGGAGAACAATTAAAAGTTTTACAAAAAGCTGCTGACTTAGATGCAGAAGCTTTAGTTTGCGAGTGTATGGCTGTAAATCCTGATTATCAAAAAGTTTTCCAATTTAGAATGCTAGAATCTAATATCGTAGTTATAGTTAACGTATTGGAAGACCATTTAGATGTTATGGGACCAACATTAGATCAAATTGCACAAGCATTTGGAGCAACAATACCATATGATGGATATTTAATAACAGTTGATGGACCTTATGCTGATTACTTTAAACAAATCGCAGCAGAGAGAAATACTAAGGTAATAATTGCAGATAATTCAAAAATTACAGATGAATATTTAGCTCAATTTGATTATATGATATTCCCAGAAAATGCTTCATTAGCTTTAGCAGTAGGACAAGCTCTAGGAATAGATGAAGAAACATGCTTTAAAGGTATGTTAAATGCGCATCCAGACCCAGGAGCAATGAGAATTACTAGAATTGGCGATGAAAATTTAAACTGTACATTTGTCAATGGTTTCGCAGCAAACGACCCACAATCAACAGTTAATATTTGGGAAAGAGTTAAAGAATTAGACTACAACACTGAAGACCCTATAGTTATTATGAACTGTAGAGAGGATAGAGTTGATAGAACTGAAATATTTGTTTCAGATGTATTTCCAAAAATACAAACTCATACTTTAGTTGGTATAGGTGAAGTCACAGAGCCAATTACAACAGCATATAAAAATGGGGAATTCCCTAATGTTAAAAATTATATAAACTTAGAATATGCTGAACCAGATAAAATTATAGAAACTATTTATCCACTATTAAAGGATAGAATGGTATTTGGTGTAGGTAATATACATGGTCAAGGTGAACCTTTCATCGAAAAATTATTAAGTATGAGTAGAGATGAAGACACAATAGTAGTAGATAGTGAAGAAAAAACTTTAGGATAGAAAGGAATTGAGGAGGATTACATGGGAATTAGTGAATTATATGTAGCTATTATTTTAGGATTAACATTAAGTTTATTATTTCAAGAAAAATTTGGGATAAATCCAGGGGGACTAGTTGTTCCAGGATATATGGCTTTATCATTAAGCGACCCAAAAGGGATAATAGTTATATTTTTAATAAGTTTATTAACATATATGATAGTTGAATTTGTTTTAAATAAATTTTTAATATTATACGGTAGAAGAAGATTTTTAGCCTTATTATTTGTAAGTATGATTTTAAATTTAGTGATAACTTCAGTTAATGCATCTATGGGTGATGCGTTAGGAGCTCTTGAAGCTATAAGAATAGTTATTCCTGGATTAATAGCAAATGCTTATTATAAACAAGGTATAAAATTAACTGTAGCAAGTTCATTAGGTGTTTCTTTAGTTGTATATGGTATCATTTGTTTCTTACCATTTGTATAGAGAGGTATGAGAGATGAGTAGAGAATTAACAATAAAAGAAAAAATCCAAATAATGATAAAAAATAGAAAAGAAATAACTTTTTCAGGGTTATGTATTTTAATAGTTATATTGTATGTTGCATATTTAGTTTTAGAAATTATTTTCTAAAACTTTATGTGTATATAAATAAAATTTTTTTTATATAAAATTTACAAGTAAAAGGAGAGGAAAATTTTGGCAAAAAAAATAGCAAGTGTATTTGCAGTAATAGTTTTATGCTTAAGCCTAGTTTTCTACGATAATATTGCTGCTCTTTTTAATAAATCTGTGAATAAAGCTTTAGATAGAGATGTTACTTCTGGATACGGCGTGAGTTCATCTAATGAATTGGCGGTAGAAGTTGGAATGAAGGTTTTAAAAGATGGAGGAAATGCAGTTGACGCAGCAGCAGCGATATCATATGTACTAGGAGTTGTTGAGCCATATGGTTCTGGAATCGGCGGTGGAGGATGTATGCTTGTATACCTACCTGATTCTAAGGATTATAAATTCTATAACTATAGAGAAACAGCACCTATTAGCTCTGATACGATGAAAAGTACAATTGGTGTGCCAGGCTTTGTT
>NZ_JAXEWM010000228.1:0-13779 GCF_034113885.1 Intestinibacter sp. | reverse complement strand
TTTTCAAAAATAGGATTATCCTTATCTATACATCTAAGATCTTCTAGTAGAGATATCTTTTTCTTTTCGTCTCCTACTCTATCGTAAAGAAGTATAGATATTACATAAGGCTCTATAAGCTCAGGCTCTTCTAATATCAAGCTATCAAAAATTTCTATTGATTCTTCATTTAATTCTTCGTTTATGAATCTAATAGAATGATTATATCTCTCCAAGAAGGTTTTAAAATCCTTAGACGATAATAAAGTAACGTATTTTCTAGACAATTCATTGTTGCCATAACATTGACTTGTATAAAAGCTTTCAAATGACTTAGAAAACTCGCATTTTAAAAGATATAAAAGACCTTTTAAATTTAATATATCTGGATCCTTTGGGTTTAATCTAAGCGCCTCTTCTACAAACTCGACTGCCTTTGTTATGTAATGTCTATTTGCTAAGTCAAGTGCATTATTGTATTTATTGTAAGACTCTAGTTTAATTTCCTTTGAAATCTCTGTAGAATTTGTGTTTAATTCTTTTTGTAGGTTTAAAATTGTCTCATTTTTATAATTTGATGTAACATATGTCTGTTTTAATGCCTTTAATGTATCATTGTCTTCATTTTCATCTTCGTCTATTTTAAAAAAAGTATAGTCACTTTTATTTTCTTCTACTAAAGAGATATCCATTATTTTTCTTGGCATATTTTCAATATCTAAAACTATATTTTCTCCTAAAATAATAACCACCTCCCAATATTCATATACTCTAAGATAACACATTTATAAATTATAGTCAAAAAAATTCCTCCACTTATTTGTAATTTTGTAAGTGAAGGAACTTGTAGCTATTTTATATTGTATTTTTTGACCTTTCTATAAAGAGTAGCTATACCTATGTTTAAAGCCTCTGCAACTTTTTTCATTTCTTGGGTATTACTACCGTATTTTTTTATCGCCTTTTCTATTTCTTCTTTTTCTAGCTGGTCTACAGTTTTTATCTCTTCTTTGTACATCTCATCTAATTTAAATGAAATTAAATCAGACATGCTGGATATAAACTCTCTTAGCTCTTTGTCTTTAGACAACAATCTTTCTTTTTGTTCTTCAGTGAAGGCAGCTATACCTAAAATTCCTATACTTTCATCACCTAATTTAATAGGAGTACATATATCCGCTAGCTCCTTGCAATGTTCCCTACTTGAACAAATCTTGCAGCTATCTTCTATATCCTTATTGATAACATATGAATTTCCTGTTTTTAAAACATTGGAATATACAGCTTCTTCTGAGATTTTATCTCCTATCTTATCTTTAAAAATACCTGTGCCTGCTATTCTAAATAAATCCTTAGACACCACGGTAACATCCACATCTAGTACATTAGAAATATTTTGGCAAATATCTTGAATATACTGGGTTATATCATTAAGCTTCAAATCAACACCCCCTATAATTTATATATTTTTATTATATAATTTTTAATTGCTTTCGTCAGTATTTCCTGCAGCTGTATCACCTGTAGAAGTTCCTGGATCTGGAGTTGGAGTTGGTGCTGGAGTTACTGCTCCACCTCCTTGATTATTATCTCCTGAATTATTATTTGTATTCCCTGGAGCTTCGTTATTATTGTTAGGAGCTCCATTTACACCAGGAGATTGATTGATAGTTGCTTTTTTTGTACCCACTACCACTACTGCATTTTTACTTGGATAATAAGATGAACACACCTTCTCTTTTTTTATCTGTTTTCCATTTTCATCATAATAAATTCTGTAAGTAGATACTGTGTATCCAGTTCTTCCTCTTTGTAAAGTTTTAGTAACACCTTCACTCAAAGTAGAATCATGTTGTTGTGTCGTACTAAAAGAAATAACTGAGTTTATAACAGTAGATATTTCTATTTTTTGATTATCACTTTTTGCTCCAAAAATTTGGCTCTTTACGACTCCATTATTGTAATAGTTCTTTATAAAAACTGGGTTTTTATAATTATTTTTAAATACAAAATCCACTCCTGTATCAGTAACTGTAGCATCTCTTCCCAATGCAACATAGTCTGAAGGTATTGAATGGTTAGTTCTAGATACTATATCAAGTCCAGCGTATAAGACGCTGTTAAACATAGTAGATGAAACCTGACATATACCTCCTCCTACACCGTTAGTTACTTCTCCTCCACTTATTACATGGGCATTTTGATATCCATTTTTAAGACTTCTCGCACCTGTATGTTTATTATAAGAGTACTCTTCTCCTGGCATCAATAAAACATCAGTAGTTTTTTCACAAGCCAATTTTATATTTTGAACTCTTCCATAGCTTACATCAGATAAAACTGTCGTATAGCTACCAAGAAGAGTATCTACCTTTTCTAAGTCAGAGCTCTTTACTTCAGGCTCTATTGTTTTTACTACTAATTCTTCTATAAAATCTCCATTTTGAAGATTTTTTATGAAATTCTTCTTACTTGATTTTATATCTAATTCCAATCCGTTTTCTTCTTTTACTACTTCAACCTCGTCATTTTTTACTTCTAAAGTAGCATTTTTAACTTCTACGTTGATATCCTTAGATATATCATTTAATTTTTTTTCTAATTTATCCTCATCGCAATTTATTGAAACATTTATATTTGTCTTATATCCAGCCATAGATTTTAATGAATTAAATATGTTGACTACTATATTGCTGTCTCTGTTTACGTTATAGGCTTTGTCTATTGTTTCATTTATATCGTAAGTAACGTTTATTTCTTTAGGATTGACACTCCATTTATCGTCCTCGTATTTAAAATTGAATGTCTCCATTTTATATTCACTGCTTAATTTCTTCTTCGCTTCTTGTTTTGTAAGGTTTCCAATATTGATATCCTTTACGTAAACATTTTTAGATATTTTATCTCCATTTATAGAATAAACACCTACACCTATTAAAACTAGTACCACACATAAAATACCTAAAAGTATCCTCTTTTTCATAATATTCTCCTTATTAAATTAAATTTTACTTATCTTACTATCTACAAATTTATATACAGTTTTGTCGTACATATTTACTAAATAAACTTCTTTAGTAAAAGAGAACCATCCTTTTTTAACAAGTACATAGTAGTATATATTGTTGTTCTTTTCTATTAGCTTATTTAACTCTTCTTCATCTACATATTTTACAATTTCTGATTTAAATTTTACCTCTAAATCATTGTAATCTTCTTTTTTCTGACTTAATTTATCCTTTACTATAGTGGCTGCATCCTTAGAGCTTATTGCAAATACATAATTTCCATCTTCATCTACCTTATAATATCCATCGCTGTACTCACAATCGTAATCTACCTTTTCAGATTTATAAGAATATATTTGTTTGCTCTTTGCCTCTACCAAAACTTCATTTATTATTTTATTGTCTTTTACAACCTCTGCATAATAATAAATTTTTTGACCTATAGTCTGTTGATATGATATAACTGATAGTAAATCAGCATCTATACCACTTTTTTTGCTTATTAAATTTTTGATATCATCAGATGAAAGAGTATATACAGATATTTTTTCTTTATATTCATCTTCTAATTTTTCTATTTCTTCGTCATTTGGATAATATGGTTTTAAATAAGTTAAATATACTAATGCATCTTCATACTTTCCTTCTTTTGAAGAAATATTTGCTTGAGATATATAGTAATTGTACATTGAATCTATACACTCTTGCCTTTTACTTTGAGCTAAGCTGTAGTATTTCTTATCGTCTTCTATCACTTTGTCATATTTTTCGATAGCTTCCTTGTATTTTTTTATTTGTTGGAATTTACTACCTTCTTCGTACACCTTTCTAGATTCGTATACTGTCTTTATTTTGTTTTTATACTCATCTAAATCTTGATAAATTCCATTTAATGAAGTTGTAATTTCCATATAAGAAGATGCTTTTTCGTAGTTTATATTTTCATCTATATACATTTGTTCGACTCTACTAGATATATCTAATAATTGGTCTACATCTATTGTTATCTCATTTAGGGCATTTATAGTGTTTATAAGTCCTGAATACTGCTCCTTAGATATTTCTCCACTTATATATTTATCACCACTATTTACGACTAATACTGATAATTTTTTTGATGCCACCTTATTAAATTTATTCATTTTAGACGCCGAAAATTCTTTTTCCAAATTTGTATAATATTGGTAAGCTTCTGTATATTTTCTATTTGATATACTGTCTACTAATATATCAGCTTGTTTTCCTACATTTAAATCTCCTCTGCTGAAAAAAATAACTACCAAAAGTACTAAAAACGCTAAAAATGACAAAGATAGACTTACAAAATACTTTTTACTGCTTTTGATTTTATCGATTTTATCTTCAATTTGATATTTTAATGTATCTAATTGATCTCTTATTGTGTCTAAAAATTTTTTTAAATCCATCCATCTTTACCTTCCTGTTTTATTATAACTTTTTTAATTATTATACCATATTATTCTATTATGCTTTGCTATATTTTTAATTTATTTTCAATCATATATAAATATTACGCTTATATCATCAAATGAGCCGTATTTACTTAATTTTTCTAAATATTTGCTGTACGTTTTTTCTAAGTTCATTCGTGTAAATACATTTTTATTAAATATTTTAAATGTTTTATCTAATTGAGATTCAAATTTATGGGTATTGTCGAAGCTATTTATAAATCCATCTGTAAAAACGACCATCTCGAATTCATCGCATCTATCTAAAATTTTATACTGCATTTTTTCTTCACATCTATCTTGTGCTAGAGAGTTGACTATTTTATAGTTGTTGTTTTCAAATATAGATTTGTAAGAAGCTTTTCTTTTTACTAAAATACCTCCATCTCCTAGATTAAAAAATACGATATTTTTTTCTAATAAAACTACAAACGTCAAGGTAGTTCCATATTGTACGTAGTCCAATTTATACGCCTTGAAATTTCTTTTATAAAAATCTTGATATACCATACTTCTCCATTTTGATTTTATTTTAAATAGTATTTTTTTATTTTCGAAATCCTCTATAAATAAGTCTATCTCTTTGTCGTCTAAATAAGACTTTACTATATTTAGAGTAGCTTCACATGCAAGCTTTGAGCCTATATGGCTGTATTTAAATCTACTCGAGCTATGGCCATCTGCAACTGCACAAAATATATAATTTTCATATTCTTTATAAATAGAAAAATCCTGTGAGCCAAAGCCTTTCACTAAATTTTTATACCCTGTAACACTAGCATTAAATATATTCATAAAACCTCCCAAATATCTTAAAATTATCCTTAATATTATTTAGTTTTTTGCATAAAAAAAATACCATTAAGTTTTCGCTAACGGTATTTTTTTATGTAAACTTGATTTATGATATACTTTAAGATATTTTTTGTCTGTGATTTTTTCGTTGTATACTTTTGGTACGTGTACTAACTTTTTTATCAGTATTTTTATTGACTTTTTTAGGAGATTTTCTTTTAAAAATATATTCTGACCCTGTGAAAATAAGTCCTACAGATAACATCACAAAACACAAACCACCTAATAATAAATACCAAATAATTCCTATTTTTCCTACACCCATTATTTTATTGGCGATCATTAACACAATCCCTGAAAAAAAGCATATTAAAAACGACGTTATTATAACTTTTAAAATTCTGCTGAAAATACTTTTCATAATTATCCACTCCCAAAACTATATTATCTCCTACTATATATCTTATCAAAATGAGACATAAATTTCAATTGATATAAGAATTTTGACATAAAATTGTTATATTTTTTTTATAAATTTAAATTAATCTGAACTTTATCTTTATTTCAATTGTTAGTTTGTAACAATACTGTGTGTTTTTAATAATATAAATATAAAGATTAAATTTAAAAGGGGTGATACTATGCCATGTTTGCCTAGCCTAGGAGGTAAGGCTCCAGATTTTACAGTAAATACAACATTTGGTCCTATAAATCTGTCTGATTACTGCGGTAGATGGGTGGTTTTATTTTCCCATCCAGGAGATTTTACTCCTGTTTGTACTACTGAATTTATATGCTTTGCAAAGTACTACAATGAATTTACAGCGAGAAATACTCAGCTAATCGGTCTGAGTGTGGACAGCAATTCTTCCCATTTGGCATGGGTCTACAATATATGTAAGCTTACAGGTATTGAAATTCCATTTCCTATTATAGATGATTCAAGTAGAAAAATATCTAATCTTTACGGAATGATTTCAGAGCCTTTGAGCTCTACAGCAACTGTGAGAGCTGTTTTTATTATAGACGATAAACAGATACTTCGAACTATTTTATACTACCCTATGACAACTGGTAGAAATATATTTGAAATATTGAGAATTATAGATGCACTGCAAAAATCCGATGCAGAAAACATAGTGACGCCTGCCAACTGGCTCCCTGGAAATCCAGTTATAGCGCCACCACCAAAGACATATAAGGATTTAAAAAAACGAATCAAAAACTGCGATAAAAAATACTCCTGCTTAGATTGGTATCTATGCTTTTTAAACGAAGAAAACAAACAAGATATGGTCGAATACATGAACTATCCTAATACAAAAGATTTTACAATTAAAAGTCAAAGACAACCTAATGAATATATAAGCGCTAACTGCCCAAATATACAGCCGATAGTATTTCAATACGTACTTGGAAATCCAGAGAATTTAGATCCTACTTATTTAGATGCGGCGATATATGCCTTTGTGCAGATAGATGAAAATGGTGATTTATATGTTCCTTCACCTAGATATTTAAATCAAATGTTATCACTTAAAGAAATCAAGCCTTCTCTAAAAATAATAGCAGCTATAGGAGGCTGGGGGGCAGATGGATTTTCAGATGCAGCCTTGACACCTACATCTAGATATAATTTTGCTAGAAATGTAAATGAATTTGTAAATGACTACGGTCTAGACGGAATAGACATAGATTGGGAATACCCTGGAAGTAGTGCTGGTGGAATTAAATCTCGACCTGAAGATAAAGAAAATTTCACATTGCTTTTAACTGCTCTCAGAGATGTTTTAGGTGAAGATAAATGGATAAGTGTCGCAGGAACTGGAGATAGTGGTTATATAAATAGAAGTGCTGAAATAGACAAGATAGCACCTATAATCGATTATTTCAACCTGATGAGCTATGATTTTACTGCCGGCGAAACAGGCGATAGAGGTAGAAAGCATCATGCAAATTTATATGAATCAGATTTATCTCTTCCAGGCTACAGTGCAGATATAATGGTAAACAACCTAATAAATGCAGGTATGCCATCTAGAAAAATAAATTTAGGTGTGCCATTTTATGGAAGACTAGGAGCTACAACTACAAAATCCTACGACGAGTTAAGAGAAAATTATATCAATAAAAACGGGTATATCTATAGATTTGACGATGAAGCTCTAGTTCCTTATCTAATTAAAGATTCAATATTTGCTATGTCCTTTGAAAATGATCTATCTATTTTCTTAAAAGCTCAATACGTGCTTCAGCATTGCCTTGGAGGTATATTCTCATGGACCTCTACCTATGACCAAGCTAATATATTGGGAAGAGCTATGTATTTATCGATTAACGATCCTTATAACTTTGAACAGGAGCTTAGGGATATATACGGTAGTGTGCCTACATTGCCAGAATAATTTTTTAAAACTACAGGAAATTATATGTTTATATCCTCGAATATATAATTTCCTAAACTTATTTTTTAAACCATAGATTAAATTAATAAATTTGAAAGATATTGTAAAATATAATTCATATATTTTAGTGTCTTTTTTTAATTATTTCTTGCTATTATAGAGTTAATAGATTTTTTGCTATTAATTAAAATTCATATAATTATCATAAATTATGTACATAATAAAATAAATAAGAAAATCTTTATTCTAAAAATCCATAATGTAGATTTTCTTGAAACACATATACGGAAATTATATTTATCTATAATTTAAAAATGAATATAATTTAAGTACTTGGCGCAGCAAGTACGCTACTCTTTCCTATGTGTTATAAGAAAGGAGGAATTAGAAAATGAATGTAACTATATTCGGTGCCAATAGCTCTATTGGAAAACACCTTATAAACCTTTTTATAAAAGGCGGTCACAAGGTAATTGCGTTTGTAAATAAACCCGGCTCAATCAAGCTTCCACCTTCTAATTTAAAGATAATTGTTGGACATGCTTACGACCACGCACTTGTAAGAAGCGCTATAGAAGACGCTGATATCGTAATAAATGCATTTAAGCCTGATTTTAAAATATTCAAAAATACAAATTACTATATAAACAATATTTCAAATAAAACTATAATAGAAGAGATGGTAAGACTAAATAAAAAAAGATTTATAACTCTTTCTAGACTTACAAATAGCTCAGATACAGGAAATATCAATCCATTTATATGGACTTTCTTGAACAAAATCCAATATAAAAGCTACAAAGACGAATTTAAATCTACCCTTGAATTACTACAAAAATCTGATTTAGATTGGACTGTACTCAGAATTATACGCACGGCTCCTTCTAGAAAAAAAGGACAGTATTCGTACTATAAAGACCAAAATATCAAGCTGAGTCCTTTTGTTTCTAACTACAATATAGCCTGTTTTTTATACGATATATCTATAAAAAATTTATTTATAAATGAAATGCCTATTATATCTAACAAAAAATCAAAAAAATAAGGTACAAAACGACCTTATTTTTTTAATTTTTTTCTCTTTATAATGCATAGGAAATTATATTCCTTTAAAATTGTCGATAAATATAATTTCCGTCATGCATTTCAAGAAAATCAACATTATGGATCTTTAGGATAAAGATTTTCTTACATATCTAAGTACTTCTTCCAATCTTTCATTTTCTAGATTTTCAAGTATTTCATTTATTTTTTCTATTAGCTCTTGCTTATAAGCATCCGTATTCTCATCTAGTATAGATTCAGATATTTTAGGTATATTTTTATCTTCACCTAAGACTACTATATTTTCGTAGCCCTTTGTAATTAAGCTCTCTATTTTTTCTTTTACATCTTGATTTTTGACTAGTATTTGATTATTTGACAAGTGCTTTTCTAGTATTTTGTCGTTATCTATACCCAACTCTTTTTTACAAATAGTATCGGCCATTTCGTTGAATAAATCCTCTTGATGGCTTTTCACTTGTACAAATTGGATTTCTATGCCTTTATCCATCAAGCTATTCATTTTTTCGTAGTAATCCTTAGATGACTTATCCTTTCTCTGCCAAAATCCAGTCGCATGGTGGCAGATTCCTTCGTAATCGTGAAATACTACTACTTTTTTGTGACCGTTTTTTAAAGCGTATTCTACACCTTCTACTGCAGCCTTTAGTTCTCCAGCTATTTGTCTTATGTTATTGTCTTTAGCGTTTTTGCCAGATCCACCATGAACATACTCCACGATGTCATTGTAGACTGCGACTACTCCATATGAAAATTTTCTACTTGCTGAATTATAGCTTCCGTCTACATATATATGAAGACAATTTTCATCGTAGGAATCCTTTCCCTTTCTCAGTAATTCACTTCCATTTTGTAAAAAAGACTTTGCCTCCTCTACATCCTCAAAGCTCTTGTAGATGGCGCCCTTTACACCTTTTATATATTTTTGGCACTCGTTCCACGAATCTACTAATTTATTTTGAACTCTTTGATTTTTCGAAAAATCAAAGCCCTCTTTTATAGCGTATACTTTTTTCTTTGCCATATATACCTCCTGTTTTTAAGCGAACAACAAATAAACCAACGTCGGTATTGTAAACACGCTGGCAAGTGTCGTTATAAATATTGATTTCGATGCTAATGATGTATTTCCTCCAAATTGATTGCAAAACATAATAGCGATAGTTCCAACAGGCATCGCTATTAAAACGACTAAAACTCCTAAAACCATAGCATCGTGCACGATAAATTTAAGCACCCACCAAAATAAAATAGGCATAATAATTTGTTTTATTATCGTATAAATGTATATTCTAATATCGCTTACTACTTCCTTTATTGGAATTTCAGCTAGAGAAGAACCTATTATCATCATAGCAAGTGGAGTTGTTATAGATCCCACTAAATCGGATGTTTCAGCTATTATCACAGGCATCTGCCACTTTGTAAGGTAAATCACGACCGCTATTATAGAAAAAATTATACCTGGATTTATCAATTTCTTGTAGTCAAATGATACCTTTCCTGCTCCAGATATTAAAAATACTCCATAGCTATAACACAATATATTAAAAACTAAATTGCATATAGACGCAAAAAATAGAGCTTCTTTTCCAAATATTGCTTGAATTACTGGATACCCCATAAATCCTATATTTGAAAATATAGTCATAAATTGATATAAATTTCTATCTTCCTTAGCTACTCTTAAAATTCTGCCAAAAAATATACCTATAAACGGCAATACTACATATACAGCTACTGAAAGCAAAAATATCTGAAGCACCGTATTCAAGTCACCTTCTACAGGCTCTGAAACAGAATATAAAATAAGTGCAGGCGATGTTATATTTAGCACCAATGAAGATAATTTTTGATTTAACTCTTTATCTAGTATTTTTACTTTGTTGGCTATATATCCTACTATCATAACTAAAAACAATATGACCATTTGGTTTATTATAACCTGTATATCCATGTATTCCCTCCTCAACATAAAAAAGTCTTGAAGTGATAAAACTCACTTCAAGCACTATAAATTATTTTATCTCATTATTATATAAACTAAATACACGACGTAAAGTAATGATAAAACGACACCCTCTCCTCTACTAATAGTTCTCTTTGTAGCTGAAAGTAGATAAGCCAAAAGAGTCGTAAGTATCATTACAAGCATATCATAGAATACAATTGGATGAACTGCTATGCTGTGTATTGATGCTGATATACCAAGTACAAATAGCAAGTTAAATACGTTTGAACCTACAGCATTTCCTATAGCTATATCACTTTCGCCTTTTCTAGCTGCAACTATACTTGTAACTAGTTCTGGTAGAGAAGTTCCTACAGATACTATAGTCAAGCCTACTAAGTTTTCACTCATACCCCAAGCTAGAGCTATATTGCTAGCTGAGTTTACTACTAATTGACCACCTATTACTATTCCAGCGATTCCTAAAATACTGTAAATTATACTCTTAGAAAGTGGTATTTCTTGAACCTCGTCTTCTTGTACTTGATCCTTTGATGTAAGCGCCATTTCTATTAAGTAGTACATAAATATAGCAAATAACGCTAATAATATATATCCATCTGCTCTAGATAGCATATTTTGTGTAACGCCCTCTTGAAATCTAGTATCGTGTGATATTACTGCAAGGACAAAACAAGCTAAAGTTACAAATGGAAACTCCTTTATAATCGTGCTTTTTTGAACCTTGATAGGCTTTACTATAGATGTCAATCCTATTACAACTAAAAAGTTAAATATATTAGATCCCACTACATTTGCTATTGCCATATCATTTTGACCTTTTAGAGCTGCTGTAACACTTACTGCTGCTTCTGGTGCACTAGTACCAAATGCAACTATTGTAAGTCCTATTATTAAAGGAGGAATACTAAATTTTTTGGCTATAGATGATGCTCCTGATACGAATCCATCTGCTCCTTTAATTAAAAATAAAAATCCTGCTAATAATAAAATATAATCCATAATTTTTTTACTCAAAATTTGAGCAATTCTCCTTTCTTCTTAAATTTCAATTTTTAACATATTTTATCAATATCTACAATATATTTTACATCATAATACTCGACTATCAACTTATTTTTTTGATTTTGATAGTATTTTACATTTGCCTTTATAGACCTCTGTTTTATTTCTTTATTTACATACTCTGTTAAATCGATATTACTCGAATTATCCGGCTTACTTTTTAATATATCTGTTATTAGCTCTACAATTACCTCTTTTCTATTTTTTTTCAGGTGATAGCTTATATAATTTTTAATATTAGAGCTTCTAATATTTCTTATTTTGCAGCCGTGGAGATTTTGCTCTAGCTTTTTGTTTATATAATCGTTATTGCCCATATCGAATACTATAAATACTCCGTAATCATACTTGCTTCTAAGTATTCTACCTAGTGCTTGCTTTACCTTTATTATCATCTGAGGGTAGTTTACTTGAAAATAAGTCCTTTTAAACTTATCCATTATGCTAAAATACAGTGGATCTCTTGGATTTAAGTTAGGCATTTTATCTAATGTCACACATACGAGACCATCTCCCGGTACATCCACACCTTCAAAGCAACCCTTAGACCCCAAAACTACACTTTTATTTTCTACATTTTTTAGTGATTTAATTCCTTTTTTATTCATATATACTTCTATGTCCTTTTCGTGCAATTTATCTACTAAAATATCGTATGTATCCTCTTGTCTTCTTCTACTGTTGAAAAGGCATAGCACGTTTGAATTAGTTGCCTCGATAGACCTTTCTATATTAGAAGCCATATTTTCTATGAAATATTCGTCTCTATATCCTCCCATATCGATTACTTTTACGACCTCAAGTCTCTTTTTATAGTCGTAAATTGGATCTATAATTTTTTTAGTGTTGTTTACTTTGTCGATTCCCAAGGTATTTGTAAAGTAGTCCATATTGTTGTCGACACTCAAGGTAGCAGATAGAAAAATACCACTAGTCAATGTAGATAGTATATTTTCTCTAAATAAATCGGCTAAATTTAGAGGGACTACTTTAATCGAAAAGCTTTTGAAATCGCTTGAAATAGTCACTATTCTCGAAAATAAATCATCTTCTTCGTATTCTAGAAACTTTTCTAAGGTTATAGATATTTCCTCTAAGTCCTTTAATTTTGACTTTCCGTATTTGTAGATTTCGCTTTCCTTATCTATCCACTCGTCCTCCATATTTCTATCTAGTAAAATCATTATTTGCTTTACATTTGACAGTATGCTCTCGATGTTGTACTTTACTACCTCAGTATACGGTTTATAAGTGACCTTTATGTACTGGTTGTTTTTATGTAAAATTCCAATTTGATCGTCTTTTTGCAAATTCAGCTCCCAGCTCAAGTCGTAATTCACTATTAAATCGTATCCTTCATTTACACCGAAATCGAGTATCTCATGTATTTTCTCGAATATAAAATTGATATTTCTGCTTATCTTCTGTTTTATATCTCTATCTAATTTTATCTCCGTGTAAAATCTATCTATAGGCTTTATTTTTCTCTTTTGTCTTTCTCTTATTTCGTTGTAGTACCTAGAAGTACTTGAAAATTCACTTGGGTAGATTTCCTTTAGAAAATGCCTAAAGCTATTGTATTCTATTTCCTGTGAAAAAAAGTCATATCCCTTTTCGACTAAGTTGTGTGCCTCGTCTACTATAATATTTTCTAGAGGCTTTTCGTCTACATACGGCCATCTAGCAAGTAGAGAGTGGTTTACAACTGTGATATCCTCGTCCTTTAGCTCCTCTACTCTTTTTTTATACAGGCAATTTTCATAGCATTTTTTAGGCTTGCATAAGTCTACATCACAGACTACTCTAAGTAGGTGGCCTTGAAGTTCTTTAAAATGGTTTAAAATCCAGTAATTTATCTCCTCGATATCTCCGTATTTTCCGTCCTTTATTAAATTTTCGATAATTATTATAGACATTATATCCTCGTAAGTTGGATTTTCAGCTTCGTAATCCTTTTTATAATCGTAAAATTTACTCTTGCATATGTAGTTGTTTTTGCCCTTTATATATCCGTAGCT
>NZ_JAXEWM010000227.1:0-2025 GCF_034113885.1 Intestinibacter sp. | reverse complement strand
AGGAAATTTAGCTATAGCATCTTCTAATATATTTAGTCCTCTAACATCTGTGAATCCCATCATACGACTGTTCATTAATCCATTTTCCATTTTAACGTTCCCCCTTGAAATGTCTTTTTTTCTCTGTATATACAATTATATAATAACATAGTTTAAATCGAAAGTTATTTTTAAAAAGATAGGATAGTGAATAGAATTCTATTTTTGTAAATGGAGTACATTTTTTTGTACATTAAAGATTCCATAAGATATATAAAATCTAGTATAATTTTTGTATCGGGAGTTAAACAAAAATTATATAAATATTTCACTAGAAGAAAATAGATTGCCGATAGTAGACATAATTTTAGATGAGTTTGCACATATAAAATTGCAGTTAAAAAATGCTACTAAGGATATAGGTGGAGATTTAGATCGAGAAGCGAGAAAGTTATCTTCTGTTTCTTTTCTAGAGATAAAGGAAGTAGAAGGTGGATACTTATTTTCTATACTTTTAGGAAATAAAAGAAAAAAGGAAAGGTATATATATTTTTGCGAGGATGTAGAGTTCTGTATGGAATTTTACGATTACAGTAAAATAGAAATTTCAGAGCGAGAAATAATAGATAATTATAGAGTTGTATTGGCGGTTAAAGAATCTAGAAATCTACTAGAAAAACACGCTCTATTAGGAGATGAAGGACTTAACGAAAAAGAAAAGGCTCTAATTAAAAACGCAATGATGATTGTGCTTTTAAATTCATCTCAATTTTACGAGGTTTACAATGAAAAATCTATTTGTAATATATACGATTTATTCTTAAAATACGACGATAAATACGAAAAAAAAGAATTTTTAGAAGCAGCTCTAGAAGTTTGCAAGATATATGAAGGCGAAATAGAGGAAATAGAAGAGCTTCAAAATATAATTAAATCTTATTTAGATATACAAGCTGAATTAGATAAAAATATAAAAAACACAAAGAGCTTTGACCTTGAATCATTACAAAAGGATATAGAAAAATACCAAGACAAATGCTATTATTACAAGCCTATGTATAAAATTTACGCCGATTTTTCTATAAATCTAAAAAAGGCTTGTGAAGGCTTCGAAGATAGAAATCAAACTGAAAAAACTCAATTTTCAATCGATATGGAAAAATACATACATGAAAAAATATTGCAAAATATAGATTATAGAGAAATCAGATTAATTGATATAGATGAAGGGTTTGTCGCTGATTGTAAAAATAAAGAGGAAATAGACATATGTATAGAAGATTTATTAGAAGATTTAGAGATTCATAAAGACATGGCTCAACTTCGTCAGGAAATTCGTGAGATTTTAGAAGCGGAGGATGATGTAGAGGAAAATCAAAATAACGATGGGTTTATAAATAAGATTTTTTCAATATTTAAAAAGAAAAATTAACGTTTTATGTAAGGAGATTTTATTATGCAGGAGAGAGATTATCTTAAAGTTAAAAAGAGTTGGTACGAAGAGGATGAAGAATTATTAAATCTTTACGATATGCAGGAGGAATTCTTTGAAAATGGGGAATTTGCAATCGGGGCTATAGTTGTAGCCAATAATAGACTTTTTAAGTGGGGATTTCTAGATTTGCCAGCTTATATAATATATACATTTGATGAGTACTACAACGATCCAGATCATATGGAGGAATTAGAAAATATAGCCGACCAAATATCAGCGTTAGGTGGTAGACGTTATGAGGATAAAAATTTAAAGCAAATAGCATATGCTATGGAAACAGAGGTAGAGCGCGTATTTGGAGTTAGACTTCCAGATGATATGACAGGAGGAAGAGAGGTTTTCTTCTCGTCTATAATGGTACCTAGAAAATACCTTCCAGGCAAAAAGATAGATAGAAGAGTATATCCATTTAATATACTTAGAGGAAAAAGACCTGACGCTATGCTAATTCCACATTGGTATTGGTAAAAACAATTAATTTATCTAAAGGGATTCCGAATTTAAATAGACGACAGTACAGATTAGTACATTGCTTGCACTTATCGAAGTAG
>NZ_JAXEWM010000226.1:0-13796 GCF_034113885.1 Intestinibacter sp. | reverse complement strand
GAGATAGAACTAAATACGAAGATGAAGCTGAAGCTGCAAAACAAAGAAAGATAGAAGTAAAAATTCAATTTAAAGAGAAAGATATAGAAGATGCAGTAGCAGAGAGAATGAAGAGCCAAAATAATAAATAGTAAAAAAATTAGGTGAAGTTTATGAATTTAAAAAAAATAAATTCCTTTATTGGAGATAATATGCAAAATATTATAAAAGATAAATTTAGAAATTTATATGATTATCAATCTGAAATAGAAAATAATTTTGAGCATAAAGTTTTTAAATTTGAAAAATTAAAAAAAGAAGGTTATAAAGAAGCTTTATGTGAATATTTGAGAAAAAATGGATATGGATATGCATATAAAAGCATTTTAGAGCTTGGAAATAATGATAATATTAAAATAGGTTATTATTTATTTACATCTGGACTGATTGATGATATAAAAGTGGAAATGACAATAGCGTCATTAGATAAGTACAAAGTATCTGATAAAGAATATAAAATAAAATATAAAGAGACTGAAGGTTTGAAATTAAATATTAGAATTTTGTATAGAACTAATATACCCATAAAAATAGAAACTTTAGATGTTGGACAAAATGATTTTTTAGATTATAAAATACAAAAAAATTATATTTCTCTAAATATCGATATTAAAGAAAATACAAAAATAAATTGTACAGAAAAGATAATAATATATAGAAGTTATGGAATTGATACGTTTGATTTAAATATAGAATGTCAAGAAAATAAGAAAAAATATAAAAATTTATATGATTTTAGTGACTATTTATTATTATGTCAAGATTATAAGGAAACGGCTTTCGAAATTTATAAAGAAAGAGAGTTTTGTAAATGGCTTGAAGATGTAGAATATATTCAATTTATAAATTATAAAAAAGCTAATAAATTAAGTAAAGAAACAGAGTATTCTAGTTTTTATTTATTTTGTTTAATGAACGGAATAGAAATTAACAAACATGAAATAAATATTGAAAAAACTCAAGAGGATCAAGTTGGTGTGATTATTGAAACAGAAAATAATGAAGAATCAATAAATGAAAATGAAGGTAAAGTTTCTGATAATGATAAAAATAATATTTCTGAAGATAAAGGTATAAAAGAAGATAAATCAGTTAATATAGTTGATACATCGAGTAAACCACAAGGCACTGAAGTTATTAGACCAAAAGGAGATGATGAACCTTATGATGAAGGCGGAGATATGACTACAAAAGAAAAATTTTTAAAAAAAATTAAAGAAATTCTTGGAAAATTTGGTCGTAAGAGTAAGAGAAAGTAGTGTGATAAAAAGATGGAGGATAGCAGAAATATATTAAAACGTATCTTAAAAAATAAAGATTACGATAAGGATTATATATTTTATGAATTAAAAAAAGAATCTATAGATATACTTACAGGAAAATTAGAAATAACTGAAGGCTGGATGGAAAAATTAAAAAAAATATTGAACAATGGCAAAAATATTTCAGTTGAAAGTAAAATAGTTTTTTCTTTGACCATGAATAAGGAATTAAATCTAAATGATCAAATAGGTTCATATAAAAAAACAGATTTATTAAGCAAATTACAAGAATTGAATTTTTCAATAATTAATGAAATTTATGATGAAATTTATTTTAATATTGATGGAAAATCATTATATAATGCAATATTTAGGTTATATACTCCGATTGATTTTAGAAAAAAAATTAAGGCCTTAGAAAAAAAATTAAATAATTTGACAAAAATTATTTTAGAAGAGAATAGAAATTGTAAACAAAAAATTATTGAAGTTGAATTCGAAAATATAAACGAAAGAGAAACATTACTATATAATTATGATTTTGAAAATTATTATTATTTTTACGATTTAAAATATGAAATTTATGATTTATTTAAACAAGAAAAATTAAATTATCAACCTTTTCATAAAAATGTATATGGTCCTGAAGTTTTATATTTGATAAATAATAAAAGTATATCCATAGAAGATATTGATACAGAATATGAAAGAGTATTATTATATGGTTTTGCTTATGAAATAAGTTCTGGTAGAATAAAAATAAATGCTAAAGATATAGATTCTAATGCTATAAATAGTTTAATACATTATAAAAAATTATTTAAGCCAAAATATTTTGATGAAATATTAAATCGCTTAGATTTACATGATAAAAGAGACTTAATAGAGATATCAGATATTAATGATTTAATATATAAAATTAGTATAGCTCAATCTGAAGATGAAATTTTTAGTTTATTAAAGTCTTCTAAAAAATTAATCAACTTAGATGATAATATAGATATATATGTATATGCAATATCTAAATCTTATGAATTGAATAAAAATAGTATAAAGATAGCTTTATTTTGTGAAGAATTATTAAATAAAAAACCAATTATATATTCTAATATAATTAATTATTTAAAATTAATTTATAAAAATGGTATTTATACTCAAAATACATTAGATACGATTAAATATATAGAAGCTATATCTGGCGAAGATTTATCTATAGATGAGTTAAGATTAAAAATAAATTTTGAAGAAGGAAATTTTAGTGAAAACTTTTTAGAAAGCCTAGTTAAAGTATATAATAAAAACAAAAATAAAAACTTTTTAGATCCTTATATAAATAAAATTATAAATACTGAAGAAATTAATTTAAATCATGATTGTATTTATATAATTTATAAATTTTATAAGAAATATAATGATATTAAAGCATTAGATAGATTATGTAAATATATGTATAAAAATCAATTAAGTTTAAATAAATATAATATAACAATAAAAGATATAGAATATTTAATTAGTTTTTATGAATTTAATGAAGTTAATATAGATAAGAGATATTTATTATTTTTAATGAGTTATTGTGAAAAATTTGAAGAAAAAGCAATTGATATTTTAATGGATATATGTAAAGAGTTAGAAGCAAGTGGTTTGAAGGAATATGATGATGAGATATTTCACTATATAAATTTATATAAATCAAAAAGTGACTATGTATATATTCAATATGTAAAACAATTATGCTTATTACCACTAGACAAATTAAGTCAAGAAAATATTAGTGAATTGACAGAGTTATTTTTAGAGGATAAGTTGTTAAATATAAATATACAAGTTATAGAAAATATAATTAAATATAATATTAAAATATCAAATAATATTGAGGCAGTTAAATGCATTTACAAATATTTGAATAGTCATAAAGAAATAGGAAATAATGATTTAATAAAGAAAATATTGATAGAAGAAAATAATAATATTGAATTTATAGAATGTATGTTAAAATATTTAAATTTAAATGATGTTGAAAATATAGATTTTATTTTAAATATAATAGCACAACAGTTATTTAAATTTGAAAAATATAGTTCTATTTTAGATATTTTTAAATTTTATATTAATAGAGAACAGTATACACAATGTTATAATATTCTAATTGAGTTTATTAAAAATGTTAATGAAATAGATGAGGTTAATTATGAATCTATAATTTTAAACATAATTAGATATTTAGATAAAGATAAACAAATAAATATTTATAATTCATTAATTGAGAGAAATGATTTACCTATAGAAATAAGAGAAGAGTTTTATCAATTAAATACTTGTGAAGATAATAAGTATGTTATTATAAATGCTTTTGAAGAAGATAAGACTGCTAGTACTTTAGCGAAATATATTACTTTGGATTATTATAAAAATAACGATGACAAATTTAAAGAAATTGCAAAAAAATATGCATTTGATGATGATGAAAATAGTTCATATGATCAAAAAATTTATGAGGTAATTTATAATAAAATAAAATCAAAATTTAAAAATGATAAATACTATGTTGAAGATTTATTACATAATATTAAGGAAAAAGATGACAAATTAATAAAAATAGAAGAATATATTGATACTTTTATGGATGAAGAATTTGACGAGCAGCATAGTATTTATGGTGAATATCTTGTTGTAAATCGTAAAGATGGTGAAGTATGTGAAAAGCTGTATTTAAAAAATATATTTGATAATAATCAGTTAAATTCTATTTTATTTAAGGATAATGATATAGAAAATATCATAAATGATTATTTTAATAAAATAAATATAAACTACACTTACTATCAATCTAATGAATATGAATATCCAATTAACTTATACATATTAAAAGAAAATGAGCTATTTGACTTTAATATGCCAAATTTATTTAGTAATATAATAAATAATTTATTGGAGTTAATTAAGCTACAAAAAAATCTAATTAGTAATGGAAAAATGATAAAATCTTTTACAGAGGACAGTTTTTTTATTTTTAAAAATGGTTTTATTCCTAGTGATTTTACAGATATAGTTGAGTTTGAGGAGGATTCTATTACTAGAGATTTACCAAAACAATATATGAATTATAATTTAGACAAAAAAGGAAATTACTATATTTTAAATCAAAAAAATATAATTATTATAATAAAACAGTATATAAAAATTATATTATTAAATATAAAAAAACAAGTAGATGATACAAAATTAATTGATAAATTTATTGGAAATATAGTAAATGACAACACTATAATTAGCTTAAATAATTTAATAGAAAGAATTATAAAATTTTTAAATATTGAAAATAAAGCTATAGAAGACTTAACTTATAAAGAGCGTTTAAATAAGTTTGAAGATTTATCAGATAAAGATAAAAAATCACTTATGGATGATATAGTTGATAGAGGAGATATTACTATTACTGCTAAAAGAATAATTTTGGATAATTATTCTAATGATATTGCTAATTTTGGATATTTTAAATATTTATTAAGTTGTATAAATGATTATAGAAGTGATTTAGACCAAAAAGACTTATTAGATATATATGAAAAGTTAAATTCTAATATAGATAAATTTACTTCAGATGAACTAGATAGTATTAGTGTAGAAATAGAAAATATGTATATTATTGTTAGAGAAAAAGTCAAAATAAAAATACAAGATATTAAAAGAGACGTAGAAAGAATTAATTTGTCTGAAGATACAAAAGGATATATCATTAGAAAAATAGAACAAATAAAACCTAGTGTATAAATAATTTTAAAAGAAAAAAATAAACCTCATTTTTTATTTTAATTTTAATATAGAGGTTTATTTTTTATTATTATGAAGCTTTAATATTTGTTGAATTTAAATTGAATAAATATTTTATTATAAAATACTCTTAATATGATATAATAATTAAATGAAATTTTAAAATAGAAATATCAGTTTAAAATTATAAATTAATAAATAAAAACCAAGAAAGGAAGATAACAATGAACTGGACAGAAGTAACTATAAAAACAACTACAGAAGCTGTAGAAGCCATAAGCAACATACTAATGGAAGAAAGATGCGGAGGAGTCATGATAGAAGACCCTAAGGACTTTCTATTCCAAAAGAAAAACGAACTAGACTGGGACTACGTAGAAGAAGAAGTATTCAACAAAAGCTGCCAAGACGGAGTTCTAATAAAAACTTACATACCAGAAGAAAGAAACGTACTAGAGCTTGTTGAAACTGTAAAGGCTAGAATATCTCAATTACCATCATTTGGATTAGATATAGGTGAAGGAAGCGTAACTTTAAGTAATGTTCACGAATCAGACTGGGCAAATGAATGGAAAAAATACTACAAACCAACAAAAATAGGTAAAAAAATAGTAGTAAAACCTAGCTGGGAAGATTATAAGCAAGAAGAAGGAGATCTAATAATAGAACTAGATCCAGGTATGGCGTTTGGAACAGGGACCCACGAAACTACTTCTATGTGTATAAGAGAATTAGAAAACTATGTAGATGATACAAAGACTGTTTTCGATATAGGATGTGGAAGTGGTATACTTGCAATTGCAGCAGCTAAATTAGGAGCAAAAGACGTCGTAGCAGGTGACTTAGATGAAGTAGCAGTTAAGGTATCAAAGGAAAACTGTGAAATAAACCATGTATCAGACAAGGTTACAGTTAAACACGGTTCACTATTTGAAGTAGTAGACTCAAAAGCTGACGTAATAGTTGCAAACATAATAGCAGATATAATCAAAATCCTTGCTAAAGATGTAAGCAAATTCTTAAAAGAAGACGGTGTATTCATATCATCAGGTATAATCCTTGCTAAAATAGATGAAGTATGTGAAAGCTTAACTGAAAATGGATTTGAAATAGTTAAGGTTGAGAGATTAGGAGAATGGTCAGCTATAGTTTCTAAACTTAAGTAGGTGAATTTATGGATAGATTTTTTGTAGATAAAAACAATATAGATTTAGAAAACGGCACATGTATAATAGAGGGCGAAGATGTAAAACATATATCAAAGGTTTTAAGATGTAAAGTCGGCGAAAAATTAGAAATATGTGACAAGGACAACTCTGAATACGTATGCGAAATAACAGATATAAGTAAAAATCAAGTCGATTTAAATATAATAGAAAAAAACGAAATAAAAAGAGAATCAGACTTAAAAGTAAAGCTATATCAAGGTCTGCCTAAGAGTACAAAGATGGAGTTTATACTTCAAAAGCTCACAGAGGTCGGAGTCGACGAGATTATTCTAGTATCGACAAAGAGAAGTGTAGTAAAGGTAGACGACAAAAAAGAAGGAAAAAAATTAGAACGTTGGGAAAGAATAATATACGAGGCGGCGAAACAAAGTAAACGAGGTAAGATACCTACATTGAGAGGTGTATTATCATTTGATGAGGCTTTAGAGGATATGAAAAACAACGACATGAATATCTGCCCATATGAAAATGAAAAAACTGTTTCTATAAAAAGCGCTATAAGAGGATCTGATATAAATAATATCGGAATTTTCGTAGGACCAGAGGGTGGATTTGAAGAGGAGGAAATACAAACTCTTCAAGATATAGATTCTAAAGTTGTATCACTAGGACCGAGAATACTTAGAACAGAAACGGCATCAGTAGTCGCTTCTTCCATAGTTTTATATGAATTAAGTGACTTAGGAGGAAATATTTAATGAAAAAAGTGGCATTTTATACTCTAGGGTGTAAAGTAAACCAATATGAGACAGAGGCAATGCTCGAGTTATTTGAAAAGGAAGGATACGAAAAAGCAGAGACAGAGGATTATGCAGATGTCTACGTTATAAATACCTGTACAGTAACTCATATGAGCGACAGAAAATCAAGACAATATATAAGAAGAGTTAAGAAAAAAAATCCAAATGCGATAATAGCAGTAGTTGGATGCTATTCACAGGTATCACCAGAGGAAATACTTTCAATAGATGAAGTAAACCTAGTAATGGGTACAAACGACAGACGTAAAATCGTAGAAGAAGTCAAAAAAATCGACTGCCATGCAAAGGTCAGCACAGTAGACGATATAATGAAGGTAAAAGCCTTTGAAGAAATCGAAATAAATAAAACTAACGGAAAGACTAGGGCCTTCATGAAAATCCAAGATGGATGCGATAGATTCTGTTCATACTGCATAATCCCATATGCTAGAGGTAGAGTCAGAAGTAGAGATTTAGAAAGTATAATACACGAAGTAAAAACTCTTGCAGCTAACGGCTACAAAGAAGTAGTGCTTACAGGTATACACGTAGCATCTTATGGAAAAGATATAAAGGACAGCGACGTGAAGCTTTTAGATGTAATAAAGAGCATCAACGATATAGACGGCATAGAGAGAATCAGACTTAGCTCAGTTGAACCTATACTATTTACAGATGAATTTGTAGAAGCAGTTTCATCTATGAAAAAGGTATGCCCTCACTACCACCTATCTCTACAAAGTGGATGCGACGAGACTCTTAAGAGAATGAAACGCAGATACAACACAGCAGAGTATAGAGAAATAGTAGATAGACTTAGAGCGACTATACCAAACGTATCTATAACTACAGATGTTATAGTAGGATTCCCTGGAGAAACTGAAGAAGAGTTCGACAAAACATATAAATTCCTAAAGGACATAGAGCTTACTCATATGCACGTGTTCAAATATTCTCCAAGAAAAGGAACACCAGCAGCAGTTATGGAAAATCAAGTAGATCCAAATACAAAGCACGATAGAAGTGAAAAGCTTCTTGAACTAAATCAAATAAACTTCAAAAAATTTGGAGAAAAAATGCTAAATAAAGAATTTAATGTATTATTTGAGCAAAAAGTTGGACATGATAAATACGAGGGCTTAACAGAAAATTACGTTAAGGTCGTAGTGCAAAGCGATAAAGATATAACAGAACAAATTTTAAAAGTAAAAATAATAGACGTAAAAAATGAATTCTTAGAAGGAATTTTAGTATAGTATGTAGAAATAAATATAATCAACGAAGGAGGTGTATAGGGGATGGACTGTTTATTTTGTAAAATAATAGCTGGAGAAATACCAGGAGATATAGTATATGAAGATGACAAGGTTTTAGCTTTTAATGATATAAATCCTGTTGCACCATATCATATTCTAGTAGTACCTAAAAAACATTATGATAGTATTTTAGACGTAAATGATGAAGATATGGATATTATTGCACATATTCACAAAGTGATTAATATAATAGCAAAAGAAAAAGGTTTTGCAGATGCAGGATTTAGAATAATAAATAACTGTGGTTCAGATGGTGGCCAAGAAGTAAAACATATTCATTTCCATGTATTAGCTGGTAAAAAGCTTCCAATGTATGAAAAAGAAGCTAAATAGTAAATTTTACTGATTTTTAAGTAAAGATTTTCTTGTATGTAAACATTTCATTTGTATATTTAATTAAAATACTTGATAAAAGTATAAATATAGTTTATAATATACAAGTATGAATTTGCAGAGGTTTTTGTAAGGGCCTTTGTGATTTTATACATAATTCGCGAAATCGGAGGGAGGGAAAAAGAATGTCAGAAGTAAGAGTAAGAGAAAATGAATCATTAGATAGTGCTTTAAGAAGATTTAAACGTCAATGCGCTATGTCTGGCATAATGTCAGAAGTAAGAAAAAGAGAACACTATGACAAACCAAGTGTTAAACGTAAGAAAAAAGCTGAAGCAGCTAGAAGAAAAAATGCTAAAAGATAGTAATATGAAATAAAGAGGTGAAGGGAATGTCCCTTAAACAAAAGTTACAAGAAGATCTTAAGTCTTCTATGAAAAACAAAGATAATACTAGAAAATCAGTAGTAACTTTAATTAGGGCTTCAATTAAGCAATATGAAGTTGATAATAGGGTTGAGCTAGGAGATGCTGAAATAACAGATCTTATAGCTAAACTATTAAAACAAACTAGAGATTCTCTAGGAGAATTCAAAAAAGCTAATAGAGATGACTTAGTAAGTCAAGCAGAAGCTGAAATAGAAGTTTTAAAAGAGTACCTACCTCAACAATTAAGCGAAGAAGAACTAAACGAAATCGTAATTTCTACTATATCTGAAGTAGGAGCTACTTCTATGAAGGATATGAAGAAAATTATGTCGTCTATAATGCCTAAGGTAAAAGGGCGTGCAGATGGAAAGCTAATAAATGAATTAGTTAGAAAAAACTTACAATAGATTAAAAGGTCTAGAATAAAATTCTAGACCTTTTTACGTTTCAAAAAATAGATATTTTTTCATAATTAAGATAGAATTAAATTATATAAAAAGTTTACTAATCAGGGGGAAGAAATATGTTGAAAATTTGTATTACAGGGGGACCAGGAGCTGGAAAATCATCGATTATGTCGCTATTAGAAAATATACTACAGGATAGAGGCTTTCATGTATGTATAGTGCCAGAGACACCTACAGAGTTGATTCTAACTGGGATTAAACCAGGTGATTGTATTTCAATGATAGATTTCCAAGAGTTTGTACTAGATAAGCAGTTAGCCAAGGAAAAGCTTTATGAAAAGATGGCCGACTATTGTGATCCAGATAAGCTGGTGATTTTTTATGATAGAGGAGTATTGGATTGTCTAGCTTATGTCGATAGAGATATTATGGAAAAAATGCTGCAACAGAGAAATTTAACGTTTTCTGAGGTTATGGACTATTATGATGCTGTATTCCACTTGGTAACTGCAGCTGATGGAGCAGAGGAATTTTATGTCTGGAATGATCCGACAAAAGAAGATGTTGGAAATAATGCTGCTAGAAGTGAGTCTCCTGAAGAAGCTATCGTAAAGGACAAAAGAACTCTAGAGGCGTGGATAGGACATTCACATTTGAGAGTTTTCGATAATTCAACTGATTTTTCAGGAAAGGTTGAAAGAGTTGTCGAGGAAGTATTTAATCTTTTAGGGGAACCACTACCTAAAAAAATAGAGAGAAGATTTTTAATCGAAAAACCGACTCAAGAGGATATAGATAAAATGGGATGCAGTTCTGCTTCAAATATAATTCAAACTTACTTAATTAAAAAGGACGAAAATATTGAGAGAAGAGTACGTCAAAAGGGAAATAAAGAAGAAGGATTTACATTTTATTATACTGAAAAAAGAGATATTTCAAACGTAGAGCGTATCGAAAAGGAATATAAAATTACTCCAGACGAGTATGTAGCTTATTTATCAGAGGCAGATACTTCGCTACACCAAATTTCTAAAGTAAGATACTGCTTTATATACAAAAATCAATATTTTGAATTAGATGTATATTCATTTAGCGAAGAGTATGCAGTTCTTGAGATAAAAATTAATGATATCGATGAAAAGGTAGAGCTACCACCATTTATTAAATTAGTCAAAGATGTGACTGGTGATAAAAATTATAGAAATAGCTCAATAGCTAAAAATCTAAGCTTTTAATAAAAAATTTATACAACCTATTTGATGAAGAATTAAAGTCATATATTATATATATCCTACATAATTATTATAAATAATTATTAGGAGAGTGAAGGACTTGATTATATCAGTAAAAGAAATAAAAAAATTTATTATATGTGTCTTGATTCCGATTTTAATAGGTTATTTGAGTTTTTTGATATCTACCTTAATATCACAAATATCATTTGAGATTCAATATTTACAGCTTATAAAGCCGGACTTTGCTCCAAGTAGCGGTGTATTTCAAATAGTATGGCCGATTTTATATGTTTTGATGGGGATATCATATTACATAGTAATAAAGTCTGAAAAGAGTACTCAAAAGATAAAGCAGGCTTCTTTTTTTTACTACCTTCAATTGGCATTAAATTTTTTATGGAGCGTTTTATTTTTTGGACTAAATTTAAGATTTGTAGCGTTAGTAGAAATTTTTATATTGTTGTTAATTTTGATGGCGATGATATATACATTTTTTAATGTAAATATAAAGGCAGCCTTACTTAATCTACCTTATTTAATTTGGATTACATATGCTATGATTTTAAACTATTTTATTTGGATATTAAATAAATAACCTGAGTAAATCTGACTACCTAAATAGAGGTAGTATTTTTTTATTTAAATATCACATTTATATATTATAAAATTCATAAAATATATGAAGAAATTAATTTTAAGGGAGGTATTTTATGGATATATCATCAGATTTACAGGTTGTAAAGCCGATTATCACTATAGTCAGCAATAAATTTTTGAGTGTAGAAAATTATTTAAATATAGTTGAATACGATAATAATTTGATAAGAATAAAAACAAAGGAAAAAATAGTTAAAATAACAGGAGATAAATTAGTTTTGAAATATATAAATGAGGGTGAAATAGGCATAAAGGGAATAATATATTCTCTAGAATATGTCGATTAGAGGGGGAAAAAAGTTGGTTAACTATATAAAAGGATATTATGTATTAGTTGTAGAGGGGATAGATACAGAAAAATATTTAAATTTTATCTGCAAAAATAATATTTCTATTTACAACGTAAACAGGATAAACAGGACAAAAGTAGAGTTTAGTGTATCTAGAAAGGATTTTAAAAAATTAAAAAATATATATAGAGGTAATAAATTTGATGTAAAAATAAAACAAAAGACTGGAATTCCATTTCTAGTAAAGAGAGTATATAGATATAAAATTATGTTACTCGCAGGTATTGCATCGCTTTTATTACTTCTAGCTACAACTCAATTTGTAACGGATATATACATAGAGTGTCCAGAGGGAATAGACAAGAAAGTTTTACAGCAGGAATTAAAGGAATGCGGATTAAAGCCAGGAGTCTATAAAAAAAGCATAGATAGAAAGACGATTAGAGATCATATAATGCAAAAAATAGATGAGGTAGCTTATCTATCTATAAATGTAAATGGAACAAATGTATTTGTAACAGTCACAAAAAAAGACGATGAAAAAACTCAAAAGGTAAATTCTAATTATTGCAATATTATAGCAGCTAAAAATGGTATAATAGAAAAAGTAATCGCTAGAAGTGGAGATGCAGTTGTATCAGTTGGAGATATAGTAAAAAAAGGAGATTTGCTTATTCAAGGCGCAAATACATCGTCTATGCCTGAAGTTTGGGCTAGTACTTTTTATGAAAGCGCTCAAAAAAAGCCTTACATAGAGACGCAAAATAAAAAGACAGGGCAGAGCAAAAATGTTTATACCATAACCTTCTATGATAATAAATACGAAATAATGAGAAATATAAAATATAAGAACTATGTAATTGAAAATAATACGAAAGAAATTAAATTGGGAAATTATACTTTTCCAATAAAAATTTTGATAAGTACGTTTTATGAGGTTGAGAAGAAAGATGTAAAAATAGACGTGGATAAGCTAAAAGAGGAATTGAAACAAAAGGCTTTGAAGGACTTGTACTATATAATGCCAGCATCGGCAAAGATAAGAGATGTAAATTATAAACATAAAGTAGACAAAAATATGTTAGAATATATTGTAACAGTACAAACAAGTGAAGATATATCAAAAGTATATTCTCTAAATAAAACAGAAATAAATAAAATTTTGCAAGAAAAAAGTAAAAGCGAAGATGGAGAGCCTATTCCATCTAATCCAGAAAAAAGACCTATAGGTGATGTAAAAAACGAGTACGATAAAAATAAAAAAGACGACAATAAACAAAGTAATCAATAAATTACTAATGATAAACATTTTAAGGAGGCATAAATTAGTTGATAGTACAAAAAAAATTTTTAATAGAAGAGCAAGAGTTTGAAAGACAAATATTTGGAAATTTCGACGAAAATATTAAATTAATAGAAGACACATTGAGTATCGATGTCATCTTAAGAGAAGGTAATATTGTATTAATGGGCGAAGAAAAAAACGTAGAATTAGCCTATAAATTGATGACAGAATTACAAGAAACAGTTATCAATGGGAAATCACTAGATAGACAATCTGTGACATACAGCTTATCTTTACTGCTAGAAGGCAGTGAGATGCAAATAAAGGAATTAGAAGATGTCATAGTAGTGACTAAAAAGGGAAAGGCAGTTCAACCTAAAACTTTAGGTCAAAAGAAGTATATAGAGCTTATAAATCAAAATGATATAACTTTTGGTATAGGTCCAGCTGGTACAGGTAAAACTTATTTGGCAGTTGCTATGGCGGTAAGTGCATTTAAAAAGGATGAAGTCAGCAGAATTATCTTGACTAGACCAGCAGTTGAAGCTGGAGAAAGCTTGGGATTTTTACCTGGAGATTTAAAGGATAAGGTAGACCCTTACTTAAGACCACTATACGATGCGCTATTTGATATGTTAGGTGGAGATAGAGTAAATAAATACCTAGAAAGAGGAACTATAGAAGTAGCACCACTTGCATTTATGAGAGGTAGAACTCTAGACAATGCATTTATAATACTAGACGAAGCTCAAAATACGACTCCAGAGCAAATGAAGATGTTCTTGACAAGACTTGGATTTG